>PNND01000488.1 GCA_013824045.1 Rhodobacter sp.
ATCGGTTGCAGATGGCACAAGGTTCGGCTGTGCCGCGGGAGGTTGCACTGTGACCGACCGATCGGAAAAGGCCATTGCCGCGAGACTGAAAGCTGGCGGCTGCTTTGCCGCCGGATAGGCATCTGGTGATGCTTGGCGCGCTGGCGGCGGCGGAGCAGGAGCCTCGACCCCCGTTGGAGCGGCAGCGGCAGGTACCGGATCGGGCAATTCGGGTGCCCTGAAACCGGGTAAACCGTCGTTTTCCGGCGTCAATGGCCGATCATGTTCCGATGCGGGATCAAGAGGATCAGAGGACGATTGGCCCGACATTGACCCGGTCGATCCCGCATCTTTGCTGTGCAGGGCGCCCTCGGCGGTCTGGTCTGACTTTGCGGTCAAACCGGGCGGTGAGGGCATGGATTGCGCCATAACAGTGACGAAATCCGGCAAGGCAGGGCCGGATCCGGCAGGGATCAAGAAAGCCATAGCGTGACCGGCGGGATCGGTTCCCAGAACAGACGTAGAAGCCGGGATCAGGGAATGCGTCGGCTGATGAGGATACGGCTGGATCATGCTGTGTCAAACTTCTGTCGTTTGAACCGAGCTTGCCGGCCACCGATTACCAAATCTTTACTGCCAAAGGCGCAAGATGCGGAAAATGCCCCCATTTCCCAGACAGGAGCGCCGTGATGCAGTTTCCCACAGGTCAAGCCGGACCGAACGCCACTTCAAACCACGCGTTGAGGGCCAAGGCGGCCGAGTTGGAAACAGCTTTTCTGGCAGAAATGCTGCGTCATGCGGGCCTTGGCACGCAAACGGGAGGCTTTGGGGGTGGCATCGGCGCAGAGCAGTTCGCGTCATTCCTGAGGGAAGGTAAGGCCGCCGCGATCGTGCGGGCCGGCGGGATCGGGCTAAGCGAATCGCTGTTTCGCGCCATGACGGAGAAGGCAAAATGACCATGTCAGAAGGCGCGGAGGCAAAGGCGATTGCGCTTCTGGAGGCGATGAACCATGCGATTCGTGCCGCCCGTTTCGATGCATTGGAGACATATTCAGCTAGGTTAGAGACGATTCTTGCGGATCTGCAGCAGGTGGATGCCGGGACACTGAAAAGACTGCGAAACCTCGCAGGGCGGAATGCGGATTGCCTTGAGGCTGCGGCGCAAGGGCTGCGCGCCGGCCGTCGGCGGTTGGTTGAGATCGCTGCGGCAGAGCGGGCGGATACCTATGACCGCACAGGCGCACGCAAGGCTCTTGCGTTGCAACCCAGCGGGCGGCGTCTGTGATTTGACTCAATTCCCCGCCATTTCGCCCTGTCGCATCAGCAAAGGCTTAACCGCTGCAGGGTGAAATGGATGGGCATCCCAAAGAGGGGTGGCGCGGTGGTCGAGGACCGCACGCATCGGACGGAGTCCGTCAGGTCAATCCGCGCCAAAGGCGCATTTTGCAAAAGGGAATGAAGATGTCGTCCATCCTGACCAACAATGGCGCCATGGTCGCGCTGCAAACCATGAAGAACATCAATGCCAACCTCGGCATGACCCAGTCGGAGATTTCGACGGGCAAGTCGGTGGCATCGGCCAAGGACAATGCCTCTGTCTGGGCGATTTCCAAGGTGATGGAAGCCGATGTCGAGAGCTTCAAGGGGATTTCCGACAGCCTTGCGCTGGGGTCTTCGACCATCGCCGTGGCGCGACAGGCATCGGAAACCGTGACGGATCTTCTGACGCAGATGAAAGAAAAGATCGTCGCCGCACAGGCCGACAACGTGGATCGCGGCAAGCTGCAGACGGATGTGGATGCGCTGCGGGAACAGATCAGGTCGGTCGTTGGTGCGGCACAGTTCAACGGGTTGAACCTTGTGAACGGGACCACGACGAGCATCGATGTGCTGTCCTCGCTGGACCGCAGCAACTCGGGGGTGCAGGCGTCATCCATCACGGTCAACGGTCAGAACCTGTCGACCGGCGGCTATACTGCGAACGATGTGTTTTCCGCGTCGTCGAGTGGAACGATTTCCGGCGCCGGCGATACCTTTGTGCTGTCGCTGGATGGGGCCGGCGGCACGGATGACATCACCATCGCTGACGGTACGACAGCCTGGGCAGCCGGTGATTCCATCACCTTGCGGATCGGCGACAAGACGGCGTCCTATACATTGACCACGTCTGATGTCGACAGCGGCAACAACGCGGTGCCGGACCTGATCGCTGTCGGGCTGAAGAACGCTATTGATGCGCTTGGGATCACCGGGCTGACGGTTGATTACGACAGCGCTTCCGCCGGGCAGTTGTCGTTTACCAATGATGGCACGGCCGACCTGTCGGTGAGCGGGCAGTTCCGGAATGCGGGGTCGGGCGGCCTTGGTGCCCTTACCGGATTGAGCGTTGCGTCCGCTGCGAGTGCTGAACTGGCGCTGGGGGCCATCGAGGGGCTTCTCGATACGGCGATTGACGCTTCTGCCGCGTTCGGTTCGGCGCAAGGCCGGATTCAGACGCAGTCCGAATTTGTCAGCAAGCTGTCGGATGCGCTGAAATCGGGCATCGGAACGCTGGTTGATGCAGATATGGAAGAGGCGTCTGCGCGGTTGCAGGCGTTGCAGGTTCAGCAGCAGCTGGCGACGCAGGCGCTTTCTATTGCGAACCAGCAGCCGCAGAACCTTTTGGCCCTCTTCCGCTGAGGCGGGCGGAAAAGAAAGGGGGTCGGTGTTTCACCGGCCCCCTGTCAGCCCGTAATCTTCGGAGGACCAGATGACAAAAGAAAGACTTGCCCGCGCCGCCTATATGCGGCCCGACATCGCGCTGAACAATCCGCGCGGTCTGGAATACGATCTGCTGGCCAGAGCCACGACGGCGTTGCGAACTGTGGAACGCAATGGCGAGGCCGACTTTCCCGCCTTGGCAGAGGCGTTGAACAGGAACTTGCGCCTGTGGTCATCCTTGGCCGCAGACGTGGCGGGGCCCGGCAATGGCCTGCCTCCGGAACTGAGGGCGCGGCTGTTCTACCTGTATGAGTTTACGGCCCAGCACAGCCGCTCGGTTCTTGAGGGGCGCGGCGCTGTATCCGTGCTAGTTGCGATCAACACAGCCGTGATGCGTGGCCTGCGGGGGGAGGCTGCGGCATGACAGGGCTGGTTCTGAAACTGGGCCCGCATGAGCGGGTGCTGATCAACGGCGCTGTGATCGAGAACGGCGACAAGCGCAGCCGACTGTCCGTGATGACGCCGAACGCCCATGTCTTGCGTCTGCGCGATGCGATCCACCCGGGTGAAGCAAACACGCCGGTCCGGCGCGTATGCTATATGGCGCAACTGGTTCTTTCCGGTGATGCAGAACCGGACGCGATGCGCATGTCGGTTCTGCGCGCCGTCGAACAGTTGAGCCAGGTTCTTACCGATCCGGACAGCCGGGCACAGTTGGGACTGGCTTCGAAATCGATACTGGAGGGGCAGTTCTATCCGGCGCTCAAGGCCTTGCGCACCTTGCTGCCCCGAGAGGAGCGGCTGCTGGCTGCCCACCGGACATGAGCTTTCAGCCCGTTCTTCCCTTGTCTGGCCCGGGTGGCTGGGCCTTTCTGAAGCGGACAGAGGCGACGCAGAGCGCTGTCTTTGCGAGGCAGCCCGTCATCCAACGTGACGAGGCCTATTTCCGGGATCGGATCGGATCGATCCGGACGGCGGAGGCATTGGTGAATGACCGGCGTCTGCTGCGCATCACGCTTGAGGCCTTTGGTCTGGAGGCGGATGTGAACGCCCGGGCCTTTATCCGCAAGGTTCTGGAAGACGGAACGCTCAAGACGGACGCGCTGGCAAACCGGTTGACCGACAAGCGCTATCTGGAGCTTTCAGCCGCCTTCGGTTTCGGCGATTTCAGCACGCCGAGGACGGTGCTGTCTGATTTCGCCGATGGCATCATGACGCGCTGGAAGACGCAGCGGTTCGAGGTCGCCGTAGGCACGGTGGACAGCAACCTGCGCCTTGCCATGAACGCGCGGCGCGAGATCTTGGAACTGGCCAAAAGCGGCGCGAGCGAGAACACCAAATGGTTTCGCGTTCTGGGCAATGATCCCCTTTGGACAGTGATGCGCGGTGCGCTGGGCCTGCCAAGGAGTTTTGGCGCGCTGGATCTGGATCAGCAACTGTCAGGCCTGAAGACCCGGGCAACGGCTGTTTTCGGCAATGACAGTGTGGCCCAGTTCACCGACAGAACGAAGGTGGAGAACCTGATCCAGCGGTTTCTTGTGACCGCAAATCTTGAGACAGGCGGAGGCGGCGCGAATGCGGCGCTGACCTTGCTGCAGCAAAGCAGGACCTGGCTGCGCCGTCTGTGATCTGGCGCAGAGCGGCGTGGAAGGTGCCTGAGGCGGAAAGGACGGAGGTTGGCCTTCAGCGCATCGGTCTGGGGGACGTAAGGCGGGACATCGCAGGCGTCGATGTCATTTGGAAAGAACGGCACGCAAGCGCCGAAAGGCATGATCAGGCGGGTCGTTCGGTGCGGTTTCGGAAAGAAAGGCGTCCAGCGCCGGAAACAGACGGATCGACCGATCGGTCAAGGCATCGGACCCGGCGGCATATAGGCCGGATTGCACCATCAGCTCAGCCTTGTCCCAGGCTGAAAGCAGACGCCGTGCATCGACGATCAGGTCATTTTCATCAGGCGTCGCGCAATCTGGCAGGCTGCGCGACAAGGATCGCAAAAGATTGACGGCCGGAAAGCGCCCCCGTTCCGCGATGGCCCGGTCAAGCACGACATGACCATCAAGGACGCCCCGCAGCGTATCTGCGACCGGCTCATCCATATTCGACCCCGCGACAAGGACCGTAAAGATCGCCGTGATGTCGCCCGCTGGCCCAGCTCCGGGGCCGGCCCGTTCTGCCAAAGACATAATGCTGTGAGAGAGCGAGGGGGGCCAGCCGCCAAGGCTCACCGGTTCGCCTCCAGCGGCGGCCACTTCACGATGCGCCTCGGCAAAGCGGGTGATGCTGTCACACAGGAAGAGAACCTGCGCACCCTGATCGCGGAAGTGCTCGGCCACCGCCATCGCCGCCAGCGGGCAGCGGCGACGGACCAGCGGAGACTGATCAGATGTGGCGGCAATGATCACGCTGCGGGCAAGCCCTTCGGGGCCAAGGACATCTTCGGCAAAGGCACGCAACTCGCGCCCGCGTTCGCCGACAAGGGCAAGGACCACCACATCGGCAGACACATGCCGCGCAAAGCTTCCCAGAAGGGTGGATTTACCAACACCCGAACCGGCGAAAAGCCCGATGCGCTGACCCTGCACAAGCGGCAGGAGGGTATCGAACACGGCAAGCCCCGTGGCAAGGCGCGGCCCCAACCTGCGCCTGTCTGCCGCCGGCGGCGGTGCGGCCCGCAGGGAGCGCGGAGAGAGGCCCGACATCACGGGTCGGCCATCCAGCGGCCGACCATCCGGGTCAAGGATACGGCCGATCCAGCCTGCATCAGGCGAAATCATCGACGGGCCGAAATGGGCGACAGGATCACCCAGGGCGACCCCCTCGGTCGGCGCGTCGGGCAGGATCGTCAGCCCTTCGGGGGAAATGGCGATAACCTCCCCCCCAGTCTGGCGCAGCGCGAGCCGGTCACCCAAGGCCGCGATGCCGGAGAGGCCGGAAACCTGCACTGTGGACGGCCCGACAGCCGCAACCCGGCCAATGCGCGCTGTGGTTCGGATGCCGCCAATACGGGCGCGAAGGCTGTCGAAAACCGCTGCCATGAATTTCCCCGATCGTTTCAACGGTTCTTTAGCGAATCGGTCTTAAGCCTTGATGAAACCAATCGAGGGAGAAGCCCGAGATGTTCGAAAAGCTGGAACTGACACGGATGGCGCAGGGCTTGGCGGCCCATGCCGGGGCGCGGATGGGCGTGATTGCCCAGAACATTGCCCATGCCGACACGCCCGGATATCGCGCAAAGGACCTGCCCGCCTTTGTCGATGTCTTTCAGGCGGGGAGGCTGGGGCAAGACAGGCCGCAACCAAGGCCGGTCGACCTGCGCGCGCCGACCGATCCGAACGGCAACAGCGTGGGTCTGGAAGACCAGATGCGCCGCATGGCCGAGATTCGGCAAAGCCATGAGATGGCTTTGTCCATCTACCGCAGCACCTCGGCCGTTGTGCGTGCCGCGCTTGGGCGGGGAGGTCAGTGATGGCGACATTGCTTTCCGCGCTTGGTGCCGCCGCAAGCGGGATGGACGCGCAGGCGATGCGGCTGCGCCACCTGTCCGAGAATATCGCCAATGCAGACACACCCGGCTATCAGCGCAAGATTTCCACCTTTCGCGTCGACGAAGGCGGGGTGGCGCTGGGCCCGGTGCGGTTGGATGATCGACCGGCAGCACGCATCCACGATCCCGGCCACCCGCTGGCAGATTCCAGCGGGCATTACGACGGATCGAATGTCGATCTTGTGCTGGAGCTGGCCGATGCGCGCGAGGCGCAGCGCAGCTATGAGGCGAACCTTCGGATCTTCGATCAGGCGCGGCAGATGTCGCAAAGCCTGTTCGATCTGATCCGCCGCTGAGGGAGGGTGGGATGAGCATTTTTGCGGCCATCGCGCCCGATCTTTACCTTCGCGACCGCGCGGTCTTGCGGCCTGAGGCGGCGCAAACGGGCCTGCCCGATCATGCCGCCGACTTCGCGGCGGAATTCGCCGCGACATTGAACCGGAATGAGGCCACGGCCCGCGCCGCCATGACCGGGGACGCCGACGTTCACGCGCTGATCGAGGCGCTGGCGTCGACCCAGAACGCGGTTGAGACGGTCGCCGCCGTGCGCGACCGCGTTGTTGAGGCCTATCAGGAGATCCTGAGGATGCCGATATGAGAGACGCCCTGATCTTTGACATGATGCGGCAGGGGCTGTGGATTGCGGTCCAGATTTCTGCCCCTTTGCTGACCGTGGCGTTGCTTGCCGGATTGGCGATCGGTTTGGTTCAGGCCCTGACCAGCGTGCAGGAGGCGACGCTGACCTTCGTGCCCAAAGTGGCGGCGATGGTGGTGGTGTTCTGGGCCACCATGGGGTTCATGACGGCACGGCTGGTTGATTTCTTTCAGCGCGGCGTCGTGCCCATCGTGGCGGGGGGCTGAGCGATGGAGGCGACTGGATATGTGACCTTGACCCGGCAATCCGGCCTGCTGCGCGAGATGCAGGTGGTGGCCAACAACATCGCCAACAGCGCGACGAACGGCTTTCGCCGCGAAGGTGTGGTGTTTTCCGAATTCGTGCGCAGGGCCGGGCCGGCACCGTCTCTTTCGATGGCGCTGGGCGAGACCCGGCGGATTGATCTGGCCGAAGGCGGTCTGGTTCAGACCGGTGGCAGTTTCGATTTCGCCATCCGTGGGGAAGGGTTCTTTCTGCTGCAGACCCCTTTGGGCGAGCGTCTGACGCGGGCCGGTGCCTTTACCCCCGGCCCCGATGGCGCGCTGATGACGGCGGATGGCAACCGGCTTCTGGATGCGGGTGGAGCGCCGGTTGTGCTTCCCGCGGGC
>PNND01000414.1 GCA_013824045.1 Rhodobacter sp.
TTGCCCGCACGACCGCGCTGGGCGTTTCCGCCGCCGCTGCCTATGCGCTGATTGGCATGGATGCCCCCGCTATGGCGCAGGATACTCCCGCCATGGGCGGCACACTGCGCATGTCGATGGAAATCAAGGCTCTGAAAGACCCGCGCACCGCCGACTGGTCGCAGATCGCCAACGTCACGCGCGGCTGGCTGGAATACCTCGTCGAATACAACAATGACGGCTCGATTCGCGGCATGCTGCTGGAATCGTGGGAAACCAATGCCGATGCCACCGAATACACGCTCAAGGTCCGCCCGGGCGTGAAGTGGAACAACGGCGAAGACTTCACTGCTGACGACGTTGCGCACAACTTCACCCGCTGGGGCGATGCCTCGGTCGAGGGCAACTCGATGCCGGGCCGCATCACCAATCTGGTGGATGCCGAAGCCAAGACCCTGCGCGAAGGCGCCGTCACCGTCGTTGATCCGCTGACGGTGAAACTCACCCTCAGCGCGCCCGACGTCACCCTGATCGCGGGCCTCGCCGACTATCCCGCCGCCGTCGTGCACAAGTCCTATGACAACGGCGATCCGACCGGCACCCCCGGCACTGGCCCGTTCCTGCCCGAAACCGTCGAGGTGGGCGTGAAGGCACATCTCGTGAAGAACGCCGATCACACCTGGTGGGGCACCGCTGTCTATGGCGGCCCGTATCTGGACCGGATCGAGTATACCGACCTCGGCACCGACCCGTCCGCCGAAGTCAACGCCGCTGCTGCAGGCGAACTCGATGCCACCTATCAGTCGACCGGTGAATTCATCGAGCAGTTCGATGCCCTTGGCTGGACGAAATCCGAAGCCGTCACGGCCGCCACTCTGGCCGTGCGCTTCAACCAACTCGCGGAAGAGTACAAGGACGTCAACGTCCGCAACGGCCTGATCAAATGCGTGGACAACAAGGTCGTCCTCGAACTGGGCTACTCGAACCTCGGCACCGTAGCCGAAAACCACCATGTCTGCCCGATCCACCCGGAATACTTCGCTCTGCCCCCGCTGACGGCCGATCCGGCTGCCGGCAAGGCCGCGATCGATGCAGCAGGGAAGGCCGATTTCGAGTTCGAACTGATCTCGCTCGATGACAGCTGGCAGGCCGCAACCTGCGACGCCGTCGCCGCGCAGATCCGCGACGCGGGCATCAACATCAAGCGCACCGTTCTGCCGGGTTCCACATTCTGGAATGACTGGCTGAAATACCCGTTCTCGGCCACCGAATGGAACATGCGTCCGCTCGGCGTGCAGATCCTCGCGCTGGCCTATCGTTCGGGCGAAGCCTGGAACGAGTCGGCCTTCGCCAACGCGGAATTCGACTCCGAACTCGCCAAGGCCCTGTCGATCGCCGATGCCAAGGCCCGGTCCGAAGTGATGAAGCGTCTCGAAGAGATCATGCAGGAGCAGGGCGTGATGGTGCAGCCCTACTGGCGCTCGATCTATCGCCACTTCGACCCCAAAGTGAAAGGGGCGGATATGCACGCCACCTTTGAACACCACCACTACAAGTGGTCGATCGCTGCGGCCTGATCGGCCCTCGCAAGACGGGCGCGCGGGGCATTCCCCGCGCGCCCTCCTTCTTCTGCTCAGGGCGCTTTTGCCCCGCACAGCCATTCCATCTGCCTGCGATCCCATGACCGGGAAAGGATGAGCCATGCTCCTCTTCGTGCTGCGGCGTATCGGTGTCATGATCCTGACCGCGATCGCGCTCACCTTCATCGTCTTCTACATGACGAACCTGCCGCCGAACCTCGAAAAGCTCGCGAAGTCCGAGGCGTCGGTCCGCATGGCCGACGATGCCGTGGCAAGCTGGCTGGAAAGCAATGGCTATGGCGGGTCGGTCTTTGTGCGCTATGGCGAATGGCTGGGCGTCATGCCAGGCTGGACCCTCACGGATGAGGACGGCACGATCCGGGGTCGCTGCATCGAAAGCGGGCAAGACCCCGCCGCCGCCGCCCGCTACTGCGGCATCCTGCAGGGCAATTGGGGCTTTTCCACCGTCTTCAAGCAACCGGTGACAGAGGTTCTGGCCCGCTCGCTCGGTGCCACCGGCTGGCTGATGCTCTGGGTGATGATCGTCATGGTTCCCGCCTCGCTGCTGCTCGGCGTGCTCTCGGGCATGCGCGAAGGCAGCCGGACAGACCGTGTCCTCTCCACTGTCGCCATCACCACCACCGCCACCCCGGAATATGTCTCGGGCGTCATCCTGATCGCCCTTCTCGCCTCCGCCACCGCAGGCGTCTCGCCCATCCTCGCCGAGGCGGGCTGGATCGAAGGCAAGACGCTGTTTCCCGGCACCGCCACCAGCGCCATGGACAACATCACCTTCTGGAACTTCTTCCTGCCCGTGATGACCATCGCGCTATACGGCATCGGCTACATCGCCCGCATGACCCGTGCCTCGATGACCGAAGTGATGACCCAGCAATACATCCGCACCGCGCGGCTCAAAGGGGTGGGCTTCCGCGAAGTCGTCATGCGCCACGCGCTCCGCAACGCGCTGATCGCCCCCTTCACGGTGATCATGCTGCAGTTCCCATGGCTCTTGAACGGCGTGGTCATTGTTGAAACTCTCTTCAACTACAAGGGCTTCGGCTGGACGCTCGTGCAGGCCGCCGGCAACAACGACATCGACACCCTGCTCGCCTGCTCGGTCGTCGCCGTCTTCGTCGTGCTGGTCACGCAGCTGATTTCGGATATCGGCTACGTCTTCCTCAATCCCCGCATCCGCCTCGCGTAAGGAAAGCCCAGCATGGACGACGCACTCTCCTGGGGCTCGATCTTCCTGCGCATCGCGGCGCAGCTCCTGCCGGTATGGGTGGCGCTCATCGCCACCTTCGCGCTCTCGATGCGCTACAAGCGCAACCTCGGCCTCTATGGCCGCATCTTTGACAGCCCCGTAGGTATGACAGGCTTCGGCCTCGTGATGTTCTGGGTCTTCACTGCCATCTTCGCCGACTGGATCATCACACACGATCCTTTGGCCCAACTGTCCGGGATGAAGAACATCATCCCAGGCAGCCCTGTGAAAGACGCCGTCGAAGGCGCCTATCCCTATTACCTCCTCGGCGGCGACCACCTCGCCCGCGACGTGTTCAGCCGCATGGTCATGGGCGCGCGCGACGTGCTCAAGATCGCCCCCGCCGCCACAGTCATAGCCTTCATGGTGGGCATCACGCTTGGCCTGCCTGCGGGCTATCTGGGTGGCAAGCTCGACACCACGATCAGCTTCCTCTCGAACCTCGTCCTCGCCTTCCCTGTGATCTTGCTGTTCTACCTGCTGGTGACGCCCGAGATCCGGGTGACTGGCATCCCCACCGTGCTGGCGGCGATCCTCTTCATCTTCCCGGTGATCTTTCTCACGCTTCTTCTGAACGCGCGCTTCTTCACCAACCCGACGAAACGCAATCTCTATGTGGGCGGCATTCTCGTCATCGGCCTCTGGGCCTATTCCGGCCTCGCCTTCAACGCCGATCCCTTGGGCGTCTGGTCGATGGACCCGAACATGCTCAACGTCTTCGTCTCGGTGGTCTTCGTGAACTCGCCGGGCGTCTTCCGCATCGTCCGCGGCATGGTGATGGACATCAAGACCCGCGATTATGTGGCGGCCGGCCAGACCCGCGGCGAAGGCCCGTGGTACATCATGCTGTGGGAGATTCTGCCCAACGCCCGCGGCCCCCTGATCGTCGACTTCTGCCTGCGCATCGGCTACACCACCATCCTTCTGGGCACGCTCGGCTTCTTCGGCCTTGGCGTCACACCCGAATCGCCTGACTGGGGCAGCACTATCAACTATGGCCGCCGCCTGCTGGCCATCGCCCCGCACCCGGCGGTGGTGCCCGCCTTCGCGCTCATGTCGCTCGTCCTTGGTCTGAACCTCCTCGCCGACGGTCTGCGCGAAGAAAGCATGAAGGACTAGATCCAATGACCCGCCCCAAGTTCTTCTCTGCAAAAGTATCCCACGGGGGTCGCCACTGGTGCGCCACTGGTTCAAGCCCAGTGGCGACGGGTGTGAAACCCCCGGTCCCGCACCCTCCACCCGCGAGAGGCCACCATGTCTGAACCCTGGGACCCGTCCAAACCGATCTTGGAAATCGAGAACCTCTCGATCTCCTTCTTCACCCGCCTGCGCGAGATTCCCGCCGTGATGGATTTCTCCTGCACCGTCATGGCGGGTGAGGCGATGGGTCTGGTGGGCGAATCCGGCTGCGGCAAATCCACCGTGGCGCTGGCCGTCATGCGCTACCTTGGCAAGAACGGCCGCATCACGGGCGGCTCGATCCGCTTCAAGGGCCGTGATCTGACCAACATGGAAGACGAAGAACTGCGCAAGATCCGCGGCTCCGAAATCGCCATGATCTATCAGGAACCGATGGCCTCGCTGAACCCGGCGATGAAGATCGGCGCGCAACTGGCCGAAGTGCCGATGATCCATCAAGGCATGGCCAAGGATGAGGCGTGGAAACTCGCCCGCCAGATCGTGGCCGATGTTCGCCTACCCGACCCCGACCGCATCATCAATGCCTACCCGCACCAACTCTCGGGCGGCCAGCAGCAGCGCATTGTCATCGCCATGGCGCTGATGTCCAAACCCGCGCTTCTGATCCTTGATGAACCCACCACCGCGCTGGATGTGACGGTCGAAGCAGGCATCGTCGATCTGGTCAAGGAGTTGGGCACAAAATACGGCACCTCGATGCTGTTCATCAGCCACAACCTCGGCCTCGTGCTCGATGTCTGCGACCGGCTCTGCGTGATGTATTCCGGCGAAGCTGTGGAAACCGGCAATGTCGAAGAGGTCTTCGACAAGATGCGCCACCCCTACACGCAGGCGCTCTTCCGCTCCATCCCGCTGCCGGGGGCCGACAAAAACTCCCGCCCCCTTGTCGCCATTCCGGGTAACTTCCCCCTGCCGCACGAACGCCCTAATGGCTGCAACTTCGGCCCGCGCTGCGATTACTTCACCGATGGCCGCTGCAACGCGCAGGACATCCCTATGGCGCAGGTACCGGGCGACGACCGGCACGAAACCCGATGCATCCGGTCGACCGAGATTGACTGGAACGCCCCCCTCGCCGCCGTGAAGATGGTCGAGAAAACCCCCATCGGGCGCGTGGTCCTCAAACTTGATGACCTCAAGAAATACTACTCTGTCTCCGGCTCCGCCTTCGGGGGCGGCGCGGGCAAGGTTGTGAAGGCCAATGAAACCCTCAGCTTTGAGGCGCGCGAAGGCGAAACCCTCGCCATCGTGGGTGAATCCGGCTGCGGCAAATCCACCTTCGCCAAGGTGCTGATGGGGCTGGAAACCGCAACCAGCGGCCAGATCATGCTGTTTGACGAAAACGTCCAGAACACGCCCATTCAGATGCGTGACACCGGCACCATCTCAAAGCTCCAGATGGTGTTCCAGAACCCGTTCGACACGCTCAACCCCTCTTCCACCGTGGGCCGCCAGATCATCCGCGCGCTGGAGATTTTCAAGTTCGGCAACTCGGATGAGGAACGCAGCGCCCGGATGCTCGAACTGCTCGACCTCGTCAAACTTCCCCGCGCCTTTGCCGAACGCATGCCGCGCCAGCTTTCCGGCGGGCAGAAACAACGCGTGGGCATCGCCCGCGCCTTCGCGGGCGGGGCCAAGGTGGTGGTCGCCGATGAACCCGTCTCCGCGCTCGACGTCTCGGTTCAGGCCGCTGTCACCGACCTCTTGATGGACATCCAGCGCAAGAACAAGACGACGCTTCTCTTCATCAGCCATGACCTTTCCATCGTGCGCTACCTGTCGGACCGGGTGATGGTCATGTATCTGGGCCATGTGGTCGAAATGGGCACCACCGATCAGGTGTTCCAGCCGCCCTACCACCCCTATACCGAGGCGCTCCTGTCGGCCGTGCCCATCGCTGATACCCGCGTGCAGAAGAAACGCATCGTGCTGGAAGGCGACATCCCCTCTGCCGTCAACCCGCCCCCCGGCTGCCCATTCCAGACACGCTGCCGCTGGAAATCACAGGTCGCAAATGGGCTCTGCGATCGCGAAGTGCCCCCGGTGCGGATGTTGGAAGGCGGCCATCAGATCAAATGCCACCTGCCGGATGAGGTTTTCGCCACAATGGAGCCGGTCATCAAGATCGCCGCCGAGTAAGCGGAAATTGACGCAATTTCCGCGTCGTTTTCTGACGCAGAAAACCGCCCCCGTCCGGGGGTATGGCGGAATTCGCGTCAAATTCCGCAGCGATTTCTGCGTCAGAAATCGCCTTTGATCCAAGGCACCAGCGCCAAAATTCTTCGAAGAATTTTGCAAGAATTTTCGAAAATTCTTGCGCGCCACTTACCCGAGAATGGCCTTCACATAATTCTCGGTCTCGGCATAGGGTGGAATGCCCTCATGCTCTTCCACCGCACCCGGCCCGGCATTATAGGCCGCCAGCGCCAGCCGCCACGTCCCGAACCGGTCATACATCATCCGCAGATAGCGCGCGCCGCCTTCCAGATTCTCGATGGGGTCGTTGATATCCACCCGCAGGAATCGGGCCGTATCGGGCATCAGCTGCGCAAGCCCCGTCGCGCCCTTCGGGCTGACCGCGCCGACATTCCAGCCGCTTTCCTGCTGCACCAGCCGCAGGAACAGATCTTCCGGAATGTTGTGCTTGCGCGCCGCGGCCTTGGCGACTTCAAGGAACTCACCCTTGTAATTGCCCCGGAACGCCGGCAGCAGCGCATCGTCCTCGTCGCGCTCGCTCTTGGGGCGCAAGCGTTCCGATCCAGAATACTGCTTGGCCAGCCGACCCTCCAGCAGATCCTTCTGCTTCTCGAAGATCGCCATGCGCGACACGCCCGACCCCGACAGTGTCAGCCCCTCCGCGCGCGCGCCTTCCACCGGCAGCACCGCCCAGACCGCTATCAGGGAACCAAAGGCAAGGGTCCGCATACATCCATCCCGCACAGTCAACCCGGCGGACATTACAAGATCACCGCCCCTCTTGGCCAGTGCCTTGATCACCGCTCACACCCGTGTCGCGCTGCCCGCTTCCGGCACCAGTGGCGCGTTCATGAGATCCTCGATCAGCACGCTCACCAACTGCCCGCGCCCCTGCACGCCGGCCTTGCGATAGATGGCGTTCAGATGGGTCTTCACCGTCCCTTCCGCCGATCCGCGCAGTGTGGCGATCTCAGCAATCGAATAGCCCTTGATGGTAAAGGCCGCGACATCCGCCTCGGATGGGGTCAGGCCCCATTGGCGAAAGTAATCCTCCATCAGCGCCCCCAGCGCCCCCGCCGCCACGCCCAGCGATTTCTCCATCACCGCCTGCCGCCGCATCAGGTACATCAGAGCCCGCACCTCGAAGGCCAGCCCGACAAACAGCCCCAGCGTGGCCCCCAGTTCCGGCAGCATATGCGTCAGCACCACGCCGCCTTCCTGAAAATCCTCGA
>PNND01000075.1 GCA_013824045.1 Rhodobacter sp.
GGCCAGCCGCCGATCCTGTCAGGCGCGCCGGTGGCCTGCCCCTTCCGCGCGCGCTGCGCCCATGTGCATGACCGCTGCGAGGCCGAAAATCCCCTGCGCCGCGCCGTGGATGGCAAGCCCGTGGGGCAAGGCCATGATGTGGCCTGCCACTGGACGCCGGAGGTGGCGCATGGCTGATGGAGGGCGCATCGCGCAGGGTAAGCCGCTGGTGCAGGTGCGCGATCTGAAGATGCATTTCCCGATCTATGCCGGCATCCTGCGCCGCAAGGTGGGGGCGGTGAAGGCGGTGGATGGCGTCAGTTTCGACATCATGGCCGGGGAAACGCTGGGGCTGGTGGGGGAATCCGGTTGCGGCAAATCCACTGTGGGCCGGGCGCTGCTGCGGCTTTATGAACTGACCGGCGGATCAGTGGTGATCGACGGCGAGGATGTGGCGACGCTGTCGCCCGATGCCCTGCGCCGCAAGCGGCCCATGATGCAGATGGTGTTCCAGGATCCGCAGGCGAGTTTGAACCCGCGCATGACGCTGGCCGCGATCATCGGGGAACCGCTGGACGAACATACCGACTGGTCGGACGAGAAAAAGACCGCCCGGGTGCATGAGTTGATGGATCAGGTCGGGCTGAACCGCCGCTTTGCCAACCGCTATCCGCATGAGTTTTCCGGCGGGCAGCGGCAGCGCATCGGGATTGCCCGCGCGCTGGCGTTGAACCCCAAATTCATCGTCTGCGATGAACCCATCGCGGCACTGGACGTATCCATTCAGGCGCAGGTGGTGAACCTGCTGGAGGATTTGCAGGACACGCTGGGGCTGACCTATCTTTTCATCAGCCATGACCTTTCCATGGTGCGCCATATCGCGGATCGGGTGGCGGTGATGTATCTGGGCCAGATCGCCGAACTGTCGCCGCGCGAGGCGCTCTATGCGCGCCCGCTGCACCCTTATGCCAAGGCGCTGCTATCGGCTGTGCCCGAGGCCGACCCTTCGCTGGAGGCGACGCGCCAGCGCATCATCCTGACGGGCGATGTGCCATCGCCGGCCAACCCGCCCAAGGGATGCAATTTCTGCACACGCTGCCCGCAGGTCATCCCGATGTGCCGCGAGGTGGAACCGAAACTGACCGAGGTGGAGCCCGGGCGCTTTGTCGCCTGCCATCTTGTCGGCCCGAACAATGCCGGGGGGCATGCATCCCCCGGTGCCGAGGTGCGCGAGCACAACCAACAAGGAGAACTGTCATGAACTTCAGAACCGCCCTTCTGGGCGCTGCGGCGGCCTTTGTGCTGGCCCCGGCGGCCCATGCCGAACGGGGCGCCGATGGCGAGGTCAAGGTATTCTACTACCAGGCCGTCTCGACGCTTAACGCCTACCTGTCGTCGGGCACCAAGGACGTCGAGGCGGGCTCTCTCGTCCTCGAACCGCTTGCGGGCTTCGATCAGGACGGCCAGCTCTTCCCGCGCCTCGCCGCGGACATCCCCACGGTCGAAAACGGCGGTGTCTCCGCCGACCTGACCACGATCACCTGGAAGCTGAAGGAAGGGCTTGTCTGGTCCGACGGCAGCCCCGTCACCTCGGCCGATGTGAAATTCACTTGGGAATACTGCACCCATCCCGAAGGCGGCTGCGCACAGGGCGCCAAGTATGAAGGCGTGAAATCCGTCGACACGCCCGATGACCTGACCGTCGTCGTCACCTTCGAAAACCCGAAACCCTATCCCTACCAGCCCTTCACCGGCGGCACCGCGCCGATCCTGCAGAAGGCGCAGTTCGAAGCCTGCATCGGCGCCGCCGCCGCAAGCTGCACAGAACAGAACTCCAAGCCCATCGGCACCGGCCCCTTCATCGTCACCGATTTCAAGGTGAATGACGTGGTGACGCTGGAAGCCAACCCCAACTACCGCGATCCGGCCAAGCCTGCTTTCGGCAAGGTCACGCTCAAGGGCGGCGGCGACGCGCTGGCAGCGGCCTCGGCCGTCATGGAAACCGGCGAGTTTGACTATGCTTGGAACACCCAGATCAACCCCGAACAGCAGGCCCAGATGGAAGCCGGCGGCAAGGGCACCTTCGTCAACGCCTTCGGCACGCTGGTCGAACGGATCGAGATCAACATGACCAACCCCGACCCGGCCCTGCCGGAAGGTGAGCGGTCGACGATCAAGCATCCGCACCCGATCCTGACCGATGCGAATGTCCGCAAGGCGCTCTCGATGGCGATTGACCGTCAGACGCTGGTCGATGTGGGCTATGGCGGCGCGGGCCGTCCGACCTGCAACCTCGTCCCGGCCCCGGCTTTCCAGGCTTCGGACAACACCGAATGCCTGACGCAAGACATCGAAGGCGCCAAGGCCCTGCTGGAAGGCGCGGGCTGGACCGACAGCGATGGCGACGGCATCCGCGACAAGGACGGCAAGAAACTCGCGCTGCTCTACCAGACGACCGTGAACCCGGTCCGTCAGGACTTCCAAGCCCTCATCAAGGGCTGGTGGAACGCGATCGGCGTCGAAGTGGAACTGAAGGCGACCGACCCGTCGGTCTTCTTCGGCGGTGACGCGGCCTCGCCGGACACCTTCCAGAAGTTCTATGCCGACGTGCAGATGTTCGCCAACAACTTCGACGGCACGGATGCCGAGCCCTACATGGCGCAGTACCTCTGCGACAAGATCCCGGGCCCGGACAACCAGTGGCAGGGTGAGAACATCAACCGCTTCTGCGACCCGGCCTATGAGGCGCTGAAGGCCACGCTCTCCACCACCTCGGGCATCGAGGCGCGTGGCGAGATCGTCAAGA
The DNA here is from genome assembly GCA_013824045.1 of Rhodobacter sp. Classification (GTDB taxonomy): domain Bacteria; phylum Pseudomonadota; class Alphaproteobacteria; order Rhodobacterales; family Rhodobacteraceae; genus Paragemmobacter. The sequence continues at coordinate 2,786 of PNND01000075.1, forward strand.
AGCTGAACGACATGATCACCAAGGACACGAACATCTCGATTCCGCTGGTGGACCGTGGCCGTTTCTCGGCCAAGTCGAACACTCTGGACGGCTTTGTGATGAACTCGTGGGACACCGAACTGTGGAACGCGCAGGACTGGAGCCGCGTGAAATAAGCGGATCATGATATGGGGCGCGGCGGGGTCTTCCCTGCCGCGCCCTTCGCTTACCTTGCGCCTCCTCGGGCCCAGCGGACAGGACGTTCATGCTTTCATTCACCATCCGGCGGTTGCTTGCGGCGATTCCCACGCTCTTGCTGATCAGCCTTGTGATCTTTCTGCTGGTCGATCTGGCCCCGGGCAGCCCGCTGTCCGACATTCCGCTGACCGTGCCGCCCGAAGTGCGCCAGAAGATGCTGGCGGCGATGGGCGCGGATCAGCCGGTGATGGTGCGCTATTTCCTTTGGTTGAAACAGTTTTTCTGGATCGAGCCGCTTTATGGCATCGACGCCCTTCTGGGCACGGATTTCGCGCAAGGCGCCCAGCGGATCATCAGCTGGCAATCCAGGGTGCCGGTATTCCAGATCATCGGCGAGCGCCTGCCCCAGACGCTGACTGTGGTTGGGACGGCCTATCTGATCGGGGTGCTGATCGCGCTGCCCATCGGCATCTATTCCGCCTATCGCCAGTATTCGTGGTTCGATCAGGCGGGCACCTTCTTTGCGATGGCGGGGTTTTCGGTCCCCACCTTCTTTACCGGCAATATCCTGATCCTGATCTTTGCGGTGAACCTTGGCTGGTTTCCGACGATCTATGACACCAACCTGACGGTGACAGATTGGGAAAGCCTGAAGCAGATGCTGCTGCAGATGGCGCTGCCGGTGACCGTGCTGGCGCTGTTCAACGCGGCAGAGATCAGCCGCTATACCCGCTCCTCCGTGCTGGAAAACCTTGGGCAGGATTACGTGCGCACCGCGCGGGCCAAGGGGATGGGCGAAGGCAAGGTGGTGATGAAGCACGTGCTGCGCAATTCGCTGATCCCGGTGGTGACGGTCATCGCGCTGGGCCTGCCCACGGTGTTTGGCGGGGCCATCGTGACCGAGCAGATCTTCAAGATCAACGGCATCGGGGCGGCGCTGATCGGGGCGATCAACGTGTCCGACCTGCCCACCGTGCAGACCGTGACCTTCATCTTCGCGGTGCTGATCGTGATGTTCAACCTGATCGCCGATATTCTCTACGGCATCCTTGATCCGAGGATCCGCTATGACTGAGCGCGGCCCCGAAACCGTGACCGCCTCTGTCGCCCGGGCCGAACGGGTGCGCGGCCCCTGGGCCGATGTCTGGGCCCAGTTCCGCAAGCACAAGGGTGCCATGATGGCGCTGGGGGTGCTGGGCACATTGGCGCTCGTCTGTCTGGTGGGGCCGTTGGTCTGGCGGATTGACCCGAACTTCATCGAAAGTGACACGGTGAAGATGTTCAAGATGCGCAATCAGGGACCCTCCTTCGCCCACCCCCTCGGCACCGACCAGTTGGGGCGCGACATGCTGGCGCGGATGATGTTCGGGGGGCGCATTTCGCTGGCCGTAGGGACGGTGGCAATGCTGGTGGCGATTTTCATCGGCACGGCGGTTGGGGTGATCGCGGGCTATTTCCGGCGGATGGACGGGCTTCTGATGCGGTTGACCGACCTGTTCCTTGCCCTGCCCCTGCTGCCCTTGCTTCTGGTGATGATGTTCCTGTTCCGCGACAGCATCAGCGGCGCGCTGGGGCCGCGGCTGGGGACGTTCCTGCTGATCGTGCTGGCCATCGGGCTGACAAGCTGGATGCAGGCGGCGCGGGTGGTGCGCGGCGAGGTGCTGGCGCTGAAGGAGCGGGAGTTTGTGCTTGCGGCGCGGTCCATCGGCACGCCATCGCGCCGGATCATCACGCGGCATATCCTGCCCAATGTGCTTTCGCCCGTGCTGGTGGCGGCAACGCTTGGGATTGCGGCAGCGATCATCACGGAATCGGTGCTGTCCTTCCTTGGCCTCGGCTTTCCGCCGGATTTCCCGACATGGGGGCGGCTGCTTTACGATGGGATTGCCGAGATCCGGACCTATCCGGAGCGGGTGATGTGGCCGGGCATCGCGATTTCGCTGACGGTGCTGAGCGTGAATTACATCGGCGATGGTCTGCGTGATGCGCTGGACCCGCGTATCCGGGGGCGGTGAGGCCTATTGGTATTGCAGGGCCGTGATGCGGCCCTGCCAATAGGGTTTGCGGCCCTGTGGGAGCACCCAAGCCACCTCGCCCGCCGTGGGCACCAGCATGCCATCGCGCCGTTCATAACCCCACCAGCGCCCTTCCCACGGTGTCGGGATCATCTGCCCCGCGACCGTACGGCTGCGCGCCTCGGCCCGGATGCCGCTGACCAGATCGTCGGGGCCGAAGGTGAAAGTCAGATCAACGCGCACGGCCCCGTCGGTGACGGTGGCCCGCGCGCTGTGATCGTCGATCGCGTCCCAGGACACCGCGCCACCCGGCAGCAGCGCAGTGGGATACAACGGGGTTTCCGCAAGCCAACGCAACAGCTCACCTTCGGCAATCGCGCCGCCGCCTTCCAGCCGGGTAAGCGGGATCAACCCGAAGATGGCGGGCAGCAGCAGGCCTTCGCCAGCCACATAGGCATCGATCACCCGCGCCGGAACGCCGGGGGCCATGGCGATGCGCCCATCCCAAACAAAGCCCGGCCGGGCGATGGTTACCTGTTGGGTCGAGGTGAAGGGTTTCCAGTTGTCGGCCCCCTCGCCCATGTTGAACTGGCCTTCATGCGCCATGGCCACCTTGCGGATGCGCGGCTGGCCGGGCGGCAGCGCCGCACGCAGGTAACGGGCGACGGGGGCGGGAAGGCCGCCCAGCGCTGCCGGATCATGGGCGGTACCGGGAAGGGCCTGTTCTGCTCCCGCGAGTCTGCCTTGCACCTCGGCCACGCGCAGCGGCCAGAGCCTAGCACCCAGCATCGCAAGGCTGCCCCAAAGGAGCAATACGGCAGCAAGACCGATGCCTATGAATTTCAACCAGATCATGACCGCCCCCCTGCTTGCACTGGCGGCCATACTGGCGCAGCGCGTGGGGGCTGTCCTTGATCCTGCGCAAGCGCTCGGGCGATCAGTCGAAATGGTTGCGGATGCGGCGGACCATGAGCCAGACGCCCACAAGGATGATGGGCGTCAGGATCGCCAAGAGCGCGCCGTGGGACAGGTTCACCCGATGCGCCAAGGGTTCCAGCGCATAGGCGGCAAGGTTCACGGCGTAATAGCTGATCGCCACCGTTGACAGGCCTTCGACGGTGCGTTGCAGGCGCAGTTGCAGATCAGCGCGCTTGTCCATGCTTTCCAGCAGTTTCTGGTTCTGCGCGCTGCGCTCCACATCAACGCGCGTGCGCAAGAGTTCCGCCGCGCGCTGGGCCCGTTCGGCCATGCTTTTGAGCCGCGCCTCGGCGGATTTCACCGTGCGCATGGCGGGATCGTAGCGGCGCATCATAAACTCGCCAAAGGTCTGACGGCCCATGATGCGCTGTTCGCGCATGACCTCGATCCGCTGGTTGACGATGGCCTCATAGGCGGCCGTCGCGCCGAAGCGGAAGGAAAACTGGACGGCAAGGCTTTCGAGTTCCGAGGAAATGGTCAGCAGTTCGTGCAGCGCCGCCTCGGGCGAGCGCTCAGACGTGTCGAGCGCCGAGACGAGTTCCATAAGCTGCGGATCCAGCGCGTTCAGACGCCCCGTCAACTGGCGGGCGCGCATCAGGCCAAGCATGGACATAGAGCGGTAGGTTTCAACCTCGCATAGGCGCTGCACGATGCGGCCCACGCGGCGCGATCCGGTGCCGGGGCGCACGAAAACGGCAAAGCGCATGTGACCGGCCGGGTCGATGCGGAAATCGCCCGCGACGATGGCGGCACCATCCACCACGCGGCTGACGGCAAGGCTTTCGGGAACGAACCAGTCTTCGAGCTTGGCCATGACGGCCTCGTCATCCTCGGGCAGTTCTTCCACCCGGATCAGGACGGAGCAGATCCGTTTGCCGGGCGCGGTGCCGAGCCAGTCATCGGGGAAAACCTCGGCCTCGGCCGGATCGAAGGGGCGGGCAGACAGGCCGGGGCCAAAGGCGGAATAGGTGACGAACTCGGTATGGCTTTCCCATTTCAGATCGGACCGCCCGATGGGGCCGGAGAAATGGGTGGCATCGGGCTGCGGATGGCTTGATGCGTGGCGATCCAGCAGCGCCAGAAGATGGGCGCGGTCGCGGCTGCGGTCGCGGTTGGCCGCGTCGAGCGGTTCCTTGAAGGCCATGTAGACGGCGTGACAGGGCACTTCGAGCGCGGGGAAGGGCCGCGCGTGCAATTCGTTCACGAGGGAATAGCGAAGCGGGTGGTCGTCTACGGTGGGCATGGCTGTCCTGTCGGTCTTTGGATGCGAGGTAGGTCCTGCGCGCCAGTGCTGCCAGTGATTTGCCGGAATACCGGGGTATGCAAGGCCGATGTTGCAGAAAAGCCGAAGGCCCCGGCAGTTGCGCGGGGCCTTCGGTGGATTTTCAGGCGGTCGCGGTGCGGATCAGTCGATCATCGGCAGAAGCGCGTCGATGGACTTTTTCGCATCGCCATAGAACATCCGCGTGTTTTCCTTGAAGAACAGCGGGTTCTCGAT
>PNND01000395.1 GCA_013824045.1 Rhodobacter sp.
GAGCGCAGCAGTTCCACCGATTTCGACGCCGCCGACTCGCTTACTTCGCCGAAGTTGCGCTTGCCCTCATCCTCGCCACGTCCAAGGTCATCGAAGGCATGGCCTTGCGGTTTAACATGGGCCAGATCGGTGCGGTCCAGATAGCTCACTGCCAGTTCGCGGAAGATGTAGTCGAGGATCGAGGTCGCGTTCTTGATCGAGTCGTTCCCCTGCACCATCCCTGCCGGTTCGAACCGGGTGAAGGTGAAGGCCTCCACGAACTCTTCCAGCGGCACGCCGTATTGCAGACCCACCGACACCGCGATGGCGAAGTTGTTCATCATCGCCCGGAAGCCCGCGCCTTCCTTGTGCATGTCGATGAAGATCTCGCCCAGCCGCCCGTCGCCATATTCGCCGGTCCGCAGATAAACCTTGTGACCACCGACAATGGCCTTCTGGGTATAGCCCTTGCGACGCTCGGGCAGCTTTTCGCGGTTGGTGCGGATCACTTCCTTGTAGATGATCCGTTCCACGATCTTTTCGGCCAGCACGGCGGCCTTTTCCTGCGCGGAACCGGAGGCGAGGATTTCCTCGGCCTCGTCGTCATCCTCGACCAGCGCGGATGCCAGCGGCTGCGACAGCTTCGATCCATCGCGATAAAGCGCGTTGGCCTTGATGCCGAGGCTCCACGACAGTTCATAGGCCGCCAGCGTTTCTTCGATCGTGGCCGAGTTCGGCATGTTGATCGTCTTGGAAATCGCGCCCGAGATGAAGGACTGCGCCGCCGCCATCATGTGGATATGCGATTCCACCGAAAGGTAACGCTTGCCCGTCTTGCCGCAGGGATTGGCGCAATCGAAGACCGAGTAATGCTCGGGCTTCAGGAAGGGCGCGTTCTCCAGCGTCATGGTTCCACAGACATGATCATTCGCGGCGTCGATCTGGGCCTTGGTGAAACCAAGGTGACGCAGCAGATCAAAGGTCGGATCGGCCAGCTTTTCCGCCGGAATGCCCAGCGTGCCTTTGCAGAACTCTTCGCCCAGCGTCCACTGGTTGAAGACGAAGCGAATATCAAAGGCCGAGGGCAGCGCCGCGTCGATCTTTTCCAACTCGCGCGGGCCGAACCCGTGCCCGATCAGTGCGGTGTAGTTGATGCCGGGGCAGTTACCGAGCGAGCCGTGACCCACGGCATGGGCGACAATCTCAGCCACTTGCGAGGACGGATAGCCCAGCATCTCCAGCGCGGCGGGAACCGACTGGTTGATGATCTTGAAGTAGCCGCCACCGGCCAGCTTCTTGAACTTCACCAGCGCGAAGTCCGGCTCGATCCCCGTGGTATCGCAATCCATCACAAGGCCGATAGTGCCCGTGGGTGCGATGACCGTAGTCTGGGCGTTGCGATAGCCATGCGCTTCACCCAGGGCCAGCGCCTCGTCCCAAGCGGATTTCGCAAGGGCGACAAGGGTTTGGTCGGGGCAGTTCGCGCTGTCGAGCGCGACCGGGTTCACGTTCACCGCCTCATAGCCCGTGGTCGCGCCATGGGCGGCGCGGCGGTGGTTGCGGATCACGCGCAGCATGTGATCGGCGTTGCGCTTGTAACCCGGGAAGGCGCCCAGTTCCGACGCCATCTCGGCCGAGGTGGCATAGGAAATACCGGTCATCAGTGCGGTCAGCGCCCCGCACAGGGCACGGCCCTTCACCGAGTCATAGCCCAGACCCATGTTCATCAGCAGGCCGCCGATGTTGGCATAGCCAAGGCCCAGCGTACGGAAATCATAGGACCGCTGCGCAATCTCCTTCGACGGAAACTGCGCCATCATCACCGACACTTCCAGCGTCACCGTCCACAGGCGGGTGGCGTGCATATAGGCGGCAGAGTCGAACTGGCCGTCCTTGTAGAAGGTCAGCAGGTTCATCGACGCAAGGTTGCAGGCCGTATCATCGAGGAACATGTATTCCGAGCAGGGGTTCGATCCGCGGATCGGGCCGTCTTCCGGGCAGGTATGCCAGGCGTTGACGGTGTCGTGGAACTGGATGCCGGGGTCGGCACAGGCCCAGGCGGCATGGCCCACCTGATCCCACAACTCGCGCGCCTTCACCGTCTTGGCGGTCTTGCCATCGGTGCGGCGGATCAGCGCCCAGTCGGCATCATCCTTGACCGCCTTGAGGAAGGCATCCGTCACGCGGACCGAGTTATTGGAGTTCTGGCCCGACACGGTGATGTAGGCTTCCGAATCCCAGTCGGTGTCATAGGTCGGGAATTCGATCGAGGTGAAGCCCTGACGCGCATATTGCAGGATGCGGTTGGTATAGGTGTCGGGGATCATCGCCTTCTTGGCAGATTTGATCGCCGCCTTCAGCGCCGGGTTCTTGGCCGGATCAACCGAATCCTCGGCCGAGCCATCCCACTGGCGGATCGCGGTGAAGATTTCGTTCAGCTTCACCTCATGCGCCTTGGACCCGGCCACCAGTGAGGCGACCTTCTGCTCTTCGATCACCTTCCAGTTGATGAACTGCTCGATATCGGGGTGATCCATGTCGCAGATCACCATCTTGGCCGCGCGGCGCGTGGTGCCGCCCGATTTGATCGCGCCTGCCGCGCGGTCACCGATCTTGAGGAACCCCATCAGACCCGATGATTTGCCACCACCCGACAGCTTCTCCCCCTCGCCGCGCAGCGACGAGAAGTTGGTGCCGGTGCCCGAGCCATACTTGAACAGGCGCGCCTCACGCACCCACAGGTCCATGATCCCGCCATCGTTCACCAGATCATCCGAGACCGACTGGATGAAGCAGGCATGGGGCTGCGGGTGTTCATAGGCGCTGTCAGACTTGGTCAGCTTGCCGGTCTGGTAGTCGACGTAGAAGTGGCCCTGTGCGGGGCCGTCCACGCCATAGGCCCAATGCAGACCGGTGTTGAACCACTGCGGGCTGTTTGGCGCGGCCATCTGGCGCGCAAGCATGAAGCGCATCTCATCAAAGTAGGCGCGGGCGTCGGCTTCGGTGCTGAAATAGCCACCCTTCCAACCCCAATAGGCCCATGCCCCCGCCAGACGGTCAAACACCTGCTTGGCCGAGGTTTCGCCGGTGAACCGCTCGCCTTCCGGCAATTCGGCCAAGGCGGCCTCATCGGGGACCGAACGCCACAGGAATTCGGGCACGCCCTTTTCCTTCACGCGCTTCAGACGGGCCGGAATGCCTGCCTTGCGGAAATACTTCTGGGCCAGAACGTCAGACGCGACCTGGCTCCAACCTTCCGGAACCTCAACGGCGTCATTGCGAAACACGACCGTCCCATCCGGATTGCGGATTTCCGACGTCGTCTTGGCAAAGGCCATTGCCCCGTAGGCGCCGGTCACCTCGGTCGTGAATTTGCGTTCGATCTTCATCTCTGCCCCGTCTCCAAAATGCTGGCGGGGCCTGCGCCCCATCCGATGTTGAACCTAATGCGGTTGACAACGCTTCGCCCGCCCCTGCCCGATGGGCACAGGATCAGGGCAACCTGCTGGCTGCCCGTTTCTGTAGGGTTGGAACCTAATTGTTGCTGACCACTAGATGTTGTGGCCTTACCGCTCACTTCGTCAAACTGTCGTAAAGTGATGGTGTGATCAACGGGAATTTTGGGGGGTCATAGCCGATTTTTCGCTTGACGATTTTCCTGCAACAGGGCGCTTCCGGCACGCCAGCCTGTGCGTAATGCGGGGGAAAAGACCGGGACAACACAACCTGCGGCCCAAGAATATCACGCTTTTGTGCAGGCTTGGCGCAGCCTGTTCAACGCTTCTGTGAATGGCGCATTCACCCTTCGCCCGGCGAACGCACCGATTCTGCGGGCTTGGGGGTGCGACGATTGATCAGCACGATGCCCAGACCAACCAAGCCCGCTGCCCATAAAAGCGCCGGTGTCACCGACTCACCCAGGAACATCCAGCCCAGAAAGATGGCAAGGATCGGGGTCAGAAACGAGAAACTGGCCACCGTCGCAGCCGGATAGACTGACAAGAGCCAGAGCCAGCCGATGAATCCCCCCGCCACAACGATAGACGACTGAAAGATCAGCCCCACTATATGTAGTGGCGTCACCTCGCGGATGAGCGGCCCGAACAAAGGCGCCGCCAGCAGCAGGATGGGGGCCGAGACGAGCACCATCCAGAACAGCTGCATCTCTGGCCCCGCCGCCCGCAGGCGCGACGCGCGCGCCACTATGGCCGTGCCCGCCCAACCAAGCGCCCCGCCAAGCGCCAGCAGATCACCGGCCAGACTGCCCTCCGTCTCGGGGCTGCGCGACAGGATCGCCCACGCCGTTCCGGTGAAAGCCAGCGCAAGCCCGGCCAGACGTGTGACCGTGAGCCGCTCCCCCGGCAGCAGGAAATGCGCCAATAGCGCAAACCAGACTGGCATCGAATAGAAGATGACCGAGGCCCGGCTGACCGCCGTCAGGTCCAGCGCCAGAAACAAGCACAGGAATTCGGCGGCAAAGACCGTGCCGATCAGTAGCCCCGGCCAAAGGTCCGCCCGCTTCAATTGCGGGGGTCGCCCGCGCCAGACCAACCAAAGCGCGACAAACCCGATCGCCAGCGCCGACCGCAGCCCCGCGAAGAACACCGGTTGCAGCCCCGTGTTCACCCATTTCACAAGAATCTGGTTGAACGCCAGCAGGAGCGTCACACCCAGCAGGGCCGTGCCACCAAAGGCATCCAACCTGTCTTTCCGGTTCATCGCGCCCTGCCCTTTTCCTTGCCCTGATGGAGCCTGTGGGCCAGCCAAGAGCAGAGTCAACGTGCTCAACTTTAGCACTGGCCCCCCTTGGCCGGATCACGTAAATCCCGATAAAGGGAACGGGAACGAGGCAGAAGATGGCGGATATCATCGCCCGTTGCGAGGCTAAGGGCCTGCGCATGACAGACCAGCGCCGGGTTGTGGCCCGTGTCATCGGCGAATCCGAAGATCACCCCGATGTTGAAGAGCTTTATGCCCGCGCCGCGAAAGTGGACCCCAAGATTTCGATCGCCACCGTCTATCGCACCGTGAAACTGTTCGAAGAGGCCGGCATCCTCGACAAGCTGGAATTCGGCGATGGCCGCGCCCGCTATGAGGATGCCGAGCGCGATCACCACGACCATCTGATCGACGTGAATTCGGGCGATGTGATCGAATTCATCGACCCCGATATCGAAGAACTGCAAGAACGCATCGCCGCCCGGCTGGGCTACAAGCTGGTCGGCCACCGGCTGGAACTGCTGGGTATTCCCATCAAGAAATCCTGACCTTGGACCAAGGCGCCGATCAGGCCCGGTCCAACCTGCGGGGCATCATCCTGATGCTGGCGGCGATGGCGCTTTTTGCTGTCGAGGACATGTTTCTGAAATGGGCGGCGGCGGACCTTCCGGTGGGTATGGTGATCTTTGTCGCCGGGGCCTTTGGCGCGCCGGTTTTTGCGGTGATGGCGCGGATGGGCGGGCAGCGCGTGCTGACACGGGCCGCGCTGAACCCTTGGGTGATCCTGCGCAATCTGGGCGAGATGGCGGGAACCTATGCCTATATCCACGCCCTCGCCCTCGTGCCGCTGTCCACCGTTTCCGCCGTGCTGCAGGCCATGCCGCTGGCCGTCACGCTGGGCGCTGCACTCTTCTTGGGTGAAACGGTGGGCTGGCGGCGCTGGGCCGCCATCGCCGTGGGATTCGCCGGGGTGCTGGTGGTGATCCGCCCGGGACTGGAGGGGTTCCGCCCCGAGGCGACATGGGTGCTGGTCACCGTGGCCGCTTTGGCACTGCGCGATCTGGCGACGCGGGCGGTGCCAAAGGAGTGCAACACGGCGCAGGTTTCCTGCTGGGGGCTGATGTCGGTCGGTCTGTTGGGCGCGGTGCTGATGGTGCCGGGCGGCGCGGTCGTCCCCGACTCCGGGCAGATCGGTGTACTGTTCGGGGCGCTGGTCTTTGGCACGGCGGGCTATTGGGCCGTGGTCGCGGCCAGCCGCACGGGCGAGGTTTCGATCGTGTCGCCCTTTCGTTACGCACGCCTGCTATTCGCCATCCTGATCGGGGCCTTCATCTTTGATGAAATCCCCGATGCGCTGACGCTGATCGGGGCCGTGCTGATCATCGGGTCAGGGCTCTATGCGCTGGCCCGCGAACGGGCGCGCAAACGCGCCCTTTCCTTGCAGGGCAGCAGCGTTTAAACCACGGCGCGAGAGCACCATCGTTACGCCAGGGAGGCAGTTACGCCCATGAGCACGATCATCGACATCCACGCCCGCGAGATTCTGGACAGCCGCGGCAACCCCACCGTCGAGGTGGACGTCCATCTGGAAAGCGGGGCCATGGGCCGCGCGGCGGTGCCCTCGGGCGCATCCACCGGCGCGCATGAGGCGGTGGAGCGGCGCGATGGCGACAAGAACCGCTACAAGGGCAAAGGCGTGCTGGAAGCCGTTGCCGCCGTGAACGGCGAGATTGCCGAAGAGATCGTGGGCTATGACGCGCTGGAACAGGTCGGCATCGACCGCACCATGATCGAGATGGACGGCACGCCGAACAAATCCCGTCTCGGCGCGAATGCCATTCTGGGCGTGTCGCTGGCGGTGGCAAAGGCCGCGGCCGAACATACCGGCCAGCCGCTTTTCCGTTATGTGGGCGGCACTTCGGCGCGCATCCTGCCGGTTCCCATGATGAACATCATCAATGGCGGCGAACATGCCGACAACCCGATCGACATTCAGGAATTCATGATCATGCCCGTGGGCGCGGATGACATCCGCGATGCCGTGCGGATGGGGTCAGAGGTGTTTCACACCCTGAAGAAAGAACTGCAGAACGCTGGCCACAACACCGGTATCGGTGATGAGGGCGGCTTCGCGCCAAACCTCAACTCTGCCCGCGACGCGCTTGATTTCATTCTGAAATCCATCGAAAAGGCAGGCTACACCCCGGGCGAGGATATCTGTCTGGCGCTGGATTGCGCCGCCACCGAGTACTTCAAGGGTGGCCGCTATGAGATGAAGGGCGAAGGCAAATCCCTGTCGATCGAGGAAAACGTCGCCTTCCTCGCGGGCCTTGCCGCCGACTACCCGATCATCAGCATCGAAGACGGCTGTTCCGAGGATGACTGGGAAGGCTGGAAGCTGCTGACCGATACGCTTGGCGCCAAGATCCAGCTTGTCGGCGATGATCTTTTCGTCACCAACCCCAAGCGCCTTGCCGAAGGGATTTCAAGGGGTTGCGCGAACTCCATGCTGGTGAAGGTGAACCAGATCGGCACCCTGACCGAGACGCTACAAGCGGTCGAGATGGCCCATCGGGCGCGCTATACCAACGTGATGTCGCACCGGTCGGGCGAGACGGAAGATTTCACCATTGCCGATCTGGCTGTGGCCACGAATTGCGGGCAGATCAAGACCGGGTCGCTGT
>PNND01000407.1 GCA_013824045.1 Rhodobacter sp.
GAAGCGCGGCGCTGGGTGTTGAGGGCGGACCGAGGCGCTGCCCCGTCAGCCATCGGTCTTGAACCGATGGCGACCTATGGCTGACCCCGGGATATTTTTACAGAGAAGATAGGGCAAGAGTGAGGGGAGCCGACGGTTAGGGCCGGTGACGCAGGCAGACGAGCGTGGCCTCAGCCCAAATCGCGGTAGCGTTTTTCCTGCCGGGCGGTCCAGCGGACGGTGACGGCGAAGCCGGTGTCAGTGGGGGTTTCGGAGAGGACTACACCTTCGGCATGGAGCCAGGCGCGGCGCCGGCCATCGGTGAAGGGGACGGCGAGGAGGCGTTCGGTCTTTTCTTCGTCAAAGGCGGTGGAGACGGCATCGAGCAGACGGTCCACGCCTTCGCCCGTCAGGGCCGAGACGGGGAAGACGCGGTCGCGAGTGGCGGCCTGTTGGGTCAGCGCCTCGCGCTGGCTGGGGTCTACCAGATCAAGCTTGTTCCAGACTTCGAACTGGGGGGTGGAGGGGCCGACGCCGAGGGATTGCAGGATATCGGCCACGTCGGCGGCCTGTTCGTTGGTTTCGGGGTGCGCGATGTCGCGCACATGCAAGATGAGATCGGCCTCAAGCACCTCTTCCAGCGTGGCGCGGAAGGCGGCGACAAGCTGGGTTGGCAGGTCCGAGATGAAGCCCACGGTATCGGAGAGGATCACCTTGCGCCCGGATGGCAGGATGACGCCGCGCATGGTGGGATCGAGGGTGGCGAAGAGCATGTCTTTCGCCAGTACCTCTGCCCCTGTGGCGCGGTTGAAGAGCGTGCTTTTGCCCGCGTTGGTGTAGCCCACGAGGGCGACGATGGGGAACGGCACCTTGCGGCGGGCGGCGCGGTGAAGCTCGCGGGTTTTCACCACCTTGTCCAATTGCCGCTTCAGGCGGATCACCTGATCGTCGATGGCACGGCGGTCGGCTTCAATCTGCGTTTCACCGGGGCCGCCGACAAAGCCGAAACCGCCGCGCTGGCGTTCGAGGTGGGTCCAGGCGCGGACGAGGCGGGTGCGTTGGTAGCTGAGCGCGGCAAGTTCGACCTGCAGCACACCTTCGCGGGTTCGGGCGCGGTCGGCGAAAATCTCGAGGATGAGGCCCGTGCGGTCGAGGAGTTTGACGCCCCATTCCTTTTCCAGATTGCGCTGCTGAACAGGCGAAACGGGGCCGTCGACCAGCACGAGGGCGATGTCTTCGGCCTTGAAGCGGGCCTTCAGGTCTTCGACCTTGCCCGAGCCGAAGAGCATGCCGGGATGCAGGCGCGGCAGGCGGATCACCTCGCCCCCGACCACTTCCAGTTCCGGCAGGGCGTTGGCGAGGCTGATCGCCTCGGCCAGCCCATGTTCGGGCAGGCGGCGGGATTTGGCAGAGCGGATATCGGGGTGCAACACGAAGGCCCGCGTGGCGCGGGCCGCAGTGGAGCGGTCACGTTCTACCCGCTCGGTCAAAAGCGGGAGATCGTCATCCTCGTCTTCGGGGCGGTCTGAAATCAGTCTTCGCCTTCATAGAGGTTGATCGGAGCGCCGGGCATGATGGTGGAAATCGCATGCTTGTAGACAAGCTGCGATTGGCCATCGCGGCGCAGGAGCACGCAGAAATTATCAAACCACGTGATGACACCCTGCAGCTTGACACCGTTGATCAGGAAAATCGTCACCGGAACCTTGGCTTTTCGGACGTGATTGAGAAAGGCGTCCTGCAAATTTTGTTTATCGCCGGCCATTTTTGTCTTTGCCTTTGTTATTGGTCTTGTCGCGCAGGTTGGACACCCGTTCCCTCAGCCCGGGCTTTCGTCCAACGGAACAAAGTATGTAATGCCTTGCAGACAGTTTCCAGCCCAAAAACAGAGTTTTAGGCGGCTGTTACAGAGCTGTCGGTCAGTTGCGCCAACTGTCGGGGGCAAGCAGAACGAGAATCGCCAAAAGCTCTAACCGGCCGATGACCATGGCGACGCCCAGAATGGCCTTGGCGGCGGCGGGCAGAAGGGCAAGGTCGATGGGTACCGTGGTGGCAACGCTGGTGAGCGGGCCGGTGGTGGTGAGCGCGCCGAGGGTGAGGATCAGGGCGGTTTCGAAATCGATACCGGCAAGGGCGAGGGCCGCCACGAGGATCGCGATGGACAGGGCGAAGAGCATGAAGAAGATCCATGCGAGATAGGCCCCTTCGCGCCGCAGGCGGCGGGCAGACTGGCCCGATCCGCCCACGGAATGAGGGTGGATGAGGCGTTCCAACTCGCGTTCGCCATGGCGAAACAGAGCGTAAACGCGCAGGAGTTTCACGCCGCCTGCCGTGGTGGCGATGCCACCGCCAAAGATGGCAAGACCTGCCAGCACAAGCCCCGGCGTTTCCAGACCCGACCAGTTGCGCGCGGTAACCCAATCGGCAGAGGTGAAGCCGGTGGTGGTGAGGAAAGAGAGTGTGGTGAACACGGCCCCCCAGAGCGCGCGCAGGCCTGAGAGCAGGTTGTCTTCGACCATTTGGGTGCCTTCGGTGGCGGCAAGCCAGTGTCGCAGGAACAGGAGCAGTGGGATAACCGCCAGCAGAACCAGCGCCATGCGCAATTCGAAATCATGGGTGATGCGCGTGTCGGGATCGTAGGAGAACGAATCCGGCCAGAGGCGGCGTGTCACGGCAAGGAAGAACGCCGCGAAGATCGCCAGTTCGGCGAAGAAGGTGGGGCCTTCGACGGGCAGGCCGCCAGTGGCGCTTATCCCCGAGGTGGAAATCGTCGACATGGCATGGATCAGCGCCATGAGGTTCGGTTGACCTGCCATCAGCAGGGCCACCCAAAGCGCGATGGTGACCCCGGCATAGACCGGCAGGATCGCGGCGGCCTGCTGGGCAACACGGCGGGCGGGATCAGCGGTTTCGGTGATCTGGGACAGGCCTTCTGCCCCGCGGCCGGGGACGCGGCCCGACATCACCTCGATCCCGCCAAGGGTCATGGGGGCGAGGATGGCAACGGCAGCGACAAGGATGAAGAAGCCGCCCATCCAGCCCACCTGCGCGCGCCAGAGATGGATGGAGTCGGGCAGGCGGTCGGGCGGATAAAGGGTGGCCCCGGTGGTGGTGAAGGAGGAGATCATCTCAAGCCAGGCGTTGGACCAGCTTGTATCCGGCAGCGCCTGCACGAAGGGCAGCGCCATCATCACGGGCAACACGCCGTAAGCTGCGACCAGCGCCGTCAGGTTGGCGCGGGCGGGGTTGCGGGCGCGCTGGTTTACGGTGGCGATTCCGATCATCCCTGTCAGGATCAGCAGGATCACCCCGGAATAGAAGAAGGCCCGCGCCGTATCATGATCGCGCAGGATCAACGCATGGGCGGCGGGCAGCCACATCGACAAGGCCGTGATCCCCATGAGCAGGACCAGAAGCGGCAATTCCGACAGGCGGCGCAGCATGATCAGAAGAAATCGATGGAGACTTGCAGCAGGCGTTCCACCTCGCGCACGTCTTTGGCCATGGTGAAAAGGGCGATGACGTCGCCGGCCTCGATCCGCGTGTCTCCGGTGGGTTTGACCACCTTTTCCCCCTTCATCAGGGCCCCGACGAGGACGCCTTCGGGAAATTCGATATCGCGGATTTGGCGACCGGCAAGCGGCGAGGTGGAGAGGACCTGCGCTTCGATCATCTCGGCTTCGGAATCGCCCAGTGAGTAGATCGCGCGCACCTTGCCGTGGCGGATGTGGCGCAGGATGGAGGAGACCGTGGTGGCGCGGGGGTTGATATAGGCGTCGATGTCCAAGGGGCCCATGAGGGGCGCGAGAGTGGGATCGTTGACTAGTGCGATGGCCATGGGGCAGCCCGCTTGTTTGGCGCGGACCGAAACGAGGAGGTTGGTCTTATCATCGTCGGTGACGGCCAGCACGGCATCGGCGCGGTCGATGGAGGCCTCGAGCAGGATATCCATATCCATGCCATCGCCGTTCAGGACGATGGTGCGTTCGAGGCTGTCGGCGGCGCGTTCGGCGATGGCGCGGTTCTTCTCGATGATCTTGCAGCGGACGCGGTCGGTTCGGCGTTCCAGCGCGCGGGCCACGCCAAGGCCCACATTGCCGCCGCCGATGATGACGATGCGTTCTTGTTTCTTGGTCTGCTTGCCAAAGATTTCCAGCGTGCGGTTGACGTCTTCGGAATGGCTGAAGACGTAGATCTGATCTTCGGGGAAAAGCTGATCGCCCGGATCGGGGGCGAAGAGCCGCCCTTCGCGGCGCACGCCCACGACGATGGCGCGCAGGGTGGAAAACAGATCGCTGAGCTGGCGCAAGGGCGTGTTGACGACAGGGCAGTCCTCGTCGAGCTGGATGCCCAGAAGCTGTGCGCGGCCCAGCATGAAGCTTTCGGTGTCAAATGTGGCGGGCGCGGCAAGGCGTTGCAGCGCGGCCTCGGCTACCTCTCGTTCGGGAGAGATCACCACGTCGATGGGCAGGTGATCGCGGCGGTAAAGATCGGAATAGATCGCATCCAGATAGGATTGCGCGCGGAGGCGGGCGATCTTGCGCGGGACGGAGAAGATGGCATGGGCGACCTCGCAGGCAACCATGTTCACCTCATCGGAATGGGTGGCGGCGATGATCATGTCGGCATCGCGGGCCCCTGCCCGTTCCAGCACATCGGGGTAAGAGGCAAAGCCCACAACCCCCTGCACATCCAGCGTATCGGTGGCGCGACGGACCAGATCGGCGTTCACGTCGACCAGCGTCACATCGTTCTTTTCGCCGGACAGCTGGCGGGCGATCTGCCAACCCACCTGCCCTGCCCCGCAGATGATCACCTTCATGCGCGCCTCCGGTTCATCATGGCCCTTGAGTGGCAGATGGGGGGACGGTGGTCAATGGATGGTGGACGGTGCGGGATCACACCTCTTCGCCCTCATCCTCATCCATGTCTTCATCCAGCCGGGCCATGCGGCCGCCGCTTTTGGAAGTAGTGACTACGCCCAGCGATTTCAGTTTGCGGTGGAGCGCGGAGCGTTCCATGCCGACAAAGCTGGCGGTGCGGCTGATGTTGCCGCCGAAGCGGTTGATCTGGGTGAGGAGGTATTCGCGTTCAAAGACCTCGCGCGCCTCGCGCAGCGGCAATGTGGCCATGGCCCCGCCGAGAACAAGGCGGCCAGTTTCGCCTTCGGGCGCCTCTTGCCCCGGGAGTTCGCGGGCGTCGATGGGGCCGGACCCATCGCCCAGGATCAGCACCCGTTCGATGACGTTACGCAACTGGCGCACGTTGCCAGGCCAAGGCATGGTTTGCAAAAGCGCCTCGGCCTCGGTCGAGAGGGTGCGCAAGGGAAGGCCCTGGCTGCGGTGGAACATGTCGATGAAGTGGCGGGTGAGTTCGGGGATATCCTCGCGCCGGTCCTCAAGACTGGGGACCGGGATCGGGACGACGTTGAGGCGGTCATAGAGTTCCTGGCGGAAGCGCCCTGCCCCGATTTCGCTGCGCAGATCGCGAGTGGTGGAAGAGATGACGCGCAGGTCGACGCGGACCTTGTCGGTGCCGCCCGCGCGGGTGAACTGCTGTTCCACCAGCACGCGCAGGATTTTGGATTGTGTGCCGAGCGGCATGTCGGCCACCTCGTCGAAATAGACGACGCCGCCATGGGCCTGTTCCAAAAGGCCCTTTTCCACCCCGCGTTCGCTGGTTTCGCGCCCGAAGAGCACCTCTTCCATCCGCTCCGGTTCGATCGTGGCGGAGGAGACGGACACGAAAGGTGCTGCCGCGCGGTTGGAGTTGGAATGAATGAAGCGGGCAGCCATTTCCTTGCCCGATCCGGCGGGGCCGGTGAGCATGACGCGGCCGTTCGATTTGGTGACCTTTTCCAGCTGGGATTTTAGCGCCTTGAAGGCGGGGCTGTTACCTAGCATTTCCGACGAGGTCACATCCTTGCGGCGCAGTTCGGAGTTCTCGCGGCGCAGGCGTGACGTTTCCATTGCGCGGCTGACCACGACCATCAACTGATCGATGTTGAAGGGTTTTTCGATGAAGTCATAGGCACCCTGCTTGATCGCGGCGACGGCGATTTCGATATTGCCGTGGCCCGAGATGATGACAACCGGGACATCCGGGTTGTCGCGCTTGACGGTTTTGAGGATGTCGATCCCGTCCATGCGGCTGTCTTTTAGCCAGATGTCCAGAATCATCAAAGCCGGGGGTTCGGCGTTGATTTCCGCCATGCAATCATCGGAGTTTCCGGCAAGGCGGACGAGGAACCCTTCGTCCTTGAGGATATCCCCGATCAATTCGCGGATGTCTTTTTCGTCGTCGACTATCAGAATACTGCTCATGACTTATACCCCCTGGGCGGCGAGTGCTGCGGGTTTGCGGCTGCGGCCGCGCGGGGCGCGTGGGAGACGGATCTCTGCCATGGCCCCGTGGTGGCTGTTGCCTTCGAAAACAGGTGCATCGAGAAGGGCGAGCGTCCCGCCATGTTCCTCGATGATCTTCTTGACGATGGGCAGGCCGAGGCCGGTGCCCTTTTCGCGGGTGGTGACGTAAGGCTCAAAAAGACGTGCGCGGTCGGGCGGCAGGCCAGTGCCATTGTCCATGATGCGGATGATGGCCATGTCAGGTTCAAAGATCAGGCTGACGCGAATCTCGGGCCGGTGGCCTGCGGGCGCGCCTTTTTCCTGCAGGGTTTCGATGGCTTCGCCCGCGTTTTTGATCAGATTGGTCAGGGCCTGACTGATCATGGTGGAATCAACGTCGAGCATCAGCGGTGCATCGGGCAGGTCGCGGACAAAGGTCACCCCGGGCTGACCGCTTTCCTGCAGCAGGATCGCGTCGCGCAGGAGGGCCGTCAGGTCATTCTCACGCCGATCCGGTTCGGGCATGCGGGCGAATTTGGAGAATTCATCCACGATGCGGCGGAGGTCATTGGTCTGGCGGACGATGACATCGGTGTATTGATCAAGGTCTTCGGGTTCGTTCACCTGCGGGCGGAACTTGCGTTTGATGCGTTCGGCCGACAGCGCGATGGGGGTGAGCGGGTTCTTGATTTCATGCGCGATGCGGCGGGCCACATCGCCCCATGCGGCCATCCGCTGGGCGGAAACGAGGTCTGTCACATCATCGAAGGCCACGACATAGCCTTCCAGACCGCCCTGATCATTGCTGCGTTCGGACATGCGCACGAGCAGACTTTCCAGTTTGCCCCGGCGGGTGAGGCGGACCTCTTCCTGTGCCGCCGGAAGGCCGCTTTCGAGGAGGCGTTCGAACAGGGGGCCGAATTCCGGCACGGCGACGGCGAGTTCCACATCGGCTGAGAGGCCCACACCCATATCCAGCAGGCGTTCGGCGGCGCGGTTGGCAAAGTCGATCCGGCCATCAGAGTCGAGGCCAATCACGCCTGCGGTGACGTTGGA
>PNND01000240.1 GCA_013824045.1 Rhodobacter sp.
GTGCGTGGCCTGCCGCAGGCAAATGCGCTGCGGCCCAAGGCGGGGCAGCGGTTTCGCGAGGGGGCGCGGTTGTTCCTGATCGGGGCGGTGACCGAGCGGGATGGCATGGGGCGGTATCTGGTCTGCGCCGCCGAGGAGGTTTTCGCATGAGTTATCTGGCAGCGGCCGCCTTGCAGGCGGCGGTTTTTGCAGCGTTGACGGCGCATCCTGATCTGGTGGGGGTGCCGGTGCTGGATGCCGTGCCGCCGGGGGGCGGAACGGGGACATTTGTGCTGATCGGGCCGGAAGAGGCCAAGGATGCCTCGGATAAGACTGGGGCCGGGGCGGAGCATCGGCTGGAGATCAGCGTGCTGAGCGATGCGGCCGGCTTTCTAGCGGCCAAGGCGGCGGCAGTGGCGGTCTGCGCGGCGATGGACGGGCTGGCCCTGCCTGCGGGCGTGGGGCGGCTGGTGGCGGTTGAGTTCGTGCGTGCGGTGGCGCGGCGGCTGGAGGATGGGGCGGTGCGGCGCATCGACCTGCGGTTTCGGGTGCGGGTGGAATTCTAGGAGAGTGCGATGGCGGTACAGAGTGGCAAGGACCTGCTGCTGAAGGTCGATCTGACGGGCGACGGGCAGTTTGAAACCGTGGCGGGGCTGCGCGCGACGCGGATCAGTTTCAACGCCGAGACGGTGGATGTGACATCGCTTGAGAGTGCCGGGGGCTGGCGTGAGTTGCTGGCCGGTGCGGGCGTGCGGTCGGCGCAGGTGAGCGGGGCGGGCGTGTTTCGCGATGCGGGCACGGATGAGCGGGCGCGGCAGATCTTTTTCGACGGGGAGATGCCGGAATTTCAGGTGATTATCCCCGATTTCGGGGTGGTGGAGGGGCCGTTCCAAATCACCGCGATCGAATATGCGGGGAGCTTCAATGGGGAGGCGACCTATGAGCTATCGCTCGCCTCAGCGGGGGCTTTGGCCTTTACGGCGCTGTGATGGCGAACCCTTTTGCCGGTGAGGTGGAGGTGGTGCTGGATGGCAGGCCGCATGTGGCCAAGCTGACCCTGGGGGCTTTGGCGGAGCTGGAGGCGGGCCTGGGTGAAGGGTCGCTGATGGATCTGGTGGCGCGGTTCGAGGCGGGGCGGTTTTCCAGCCGGGATGTGCTGGCCCTGCTGGTGGCGGGCTTGCGCGGGGGGGGCTGGCAGGGACGCGCGGGCGACCTGATGACGGTGGAGATCGGCGGTGGGCCGGTGGGCGCGGCGCGGGCGGCGGCGGAATTGCTGGCGCGGGCCTTTGGCGTGCCCGGGGATGCGGCGTGATTGATTGGGCCGGATTGATGCGGGCGGGGATCGGTGGGCTGCGCTTGGAGCCTGCGGTGTTCTGGCGGCTGACGCCGGCGGAGTTGCGGCTGATGCTGGGGCTGGAGGCGGGGGCAGCGCCGCTGACACGGGCGCGGCTGGCGGAACTGGCGGCGGCTTTTCCTGATGGAGGGATGACGGATGGCGGAGCAAGAGGCGCTGGCCGCGCTGGAGGCGCGGATGGACGGGGCGGTGCCGGTGGCGGCGGCCTTTGAGGCGGAACTGTCGCGGCTGTCGCAGACCATGCTGTTCACCGGGCGCGAGGTGACATCGCTTTCGGGGGCCTTGGGCGGCGGGCTGCGGCGGGCTTTTGACGGGGTGATGTTTGACGGGATGCGCCTGTCGGATGCGCTGCGGGGTGTGGCGCAAAGCATGGCGGCATCGGTCTATTCCGTGGCGATGCGGCCGGTGCAGAACGCGCTTGGCGGGGCGCTGGCCGAGGGGATCAACGGGATGCTGTCGGGGGTGCTGCCCTTTGCCAAGGGCGGGGCGTTTTCGCAGGGCCGGGTGACGGCTTTCGCCCACGGGGGCGTGGTGGCGTCGCCTGCGGTGTTTCCGATGCGGGGCGGGATCGGGTTGATGGGCGAGGCGGGGCCGGAGGCGATATTGCCGCTGGCGCGCGGGGCGGATGGGCGGTTGGGCGTGCAGGCCGGGAACGGCGGGGCGCGCGCGGTGACGGTGGTGATGAATATCAGCACGCCGGATGTGCAGGGATTTCAGCGCAGCCAGAGCCAGATCGCGGCGCAGGCGTCGCGGGCCTTGGCGCGCGGGCAAAGAAACAGGTGAGGGTGAGGGATGGCGTTTCACGAGGTGCGGTTTCCGGCGAACCTGAGTTTCGGGTCGACCGGCGGGCCGGAGCGGCGGACGGATGTGGTGACGCTGGCCAACGGGTTTGAGGAGCGCAACACGCCTTGGGCGCAATCGCGGCGGCGCTATGATGCTGGGCTGGGACTGCGGTCGCTGGATGATGTGGCGGCGCTGATCAGCTTCTTTGAGGCGCGCCGGGGGCAGTTGTACGGATTCCGCTGGAAGGATTGGGCGGATTTCAAATCCTGCAAGCCATCGGGGCGGGTGTCGGATCTGGATCAGGTGATCGGGACGGGTGATGGGGCCGCGACGGTGTTCGCGCTGACCAAGATCTATGAGCCGGATGGCAACGCCTTTCGCCGCCCGATTCTGAAGCCGGTGGCGGGGACGGTGGTGGTGGCGGTGGCGGGCAATCCGCAGATCGAGACGGTGGATTATGCGCTGGATCTGGCGGCGGGGACGGTGAGTTTTGTCCTGCCGCCGGATGTGGGGACGGTGGTGACAGCGGGGTTCGAGTTCGACGTGCCGGTGCGGTTCGATGCCGACCGGATCGCGGTATCGGTTGCGTCGTTTCAGGCGGGTGAAGTGCCTTCAGTGCCTGTCGTGGAGGTGCGGCTGTGAGTGCGCTTCTGGAGCATCTGGCGGGCGGGATCACCACGACCTGCCTGTGCTGGGCGGTGACGCGGCGGGATGGGGTCGTGATGGGGTTCACCGATCATGACCGCGATCTGGTGTTCGAGGGGGTGACGTTCCGGGCGGGCACGGGGATGACGGCGCGGGCGCTGGCGCAGGTGGCGGGGCTGGCGGTGGACAATTCGGAAGCTGTCGGCGCGCTGTCGGATGCCGGGGTGCGCGAGGAGGATCTGCGCGCGGGGCGGTTTGACGGGGCCGAGGTGCGGCTGTGGCTGGTGAACTGGCAGGATGTGGCGGCGCGGGTGATGCGCTTTCGCGGCACGCTGGGCGAGGTGGTGCAGGCGGGGGGCGAGTTCCGGGCCGAGTTGCGGGGGCTGAGCGAGGCGCTGAACCGTACGGGCGGGCGGGTGTTGCAGCAGGGATGCGATGCGGTGCTGGGCGATGCGCGCTGCGGGGTGGACCTGAGTGCGGTGGCCTTTGGCGGGGTGTTCACGCTTCAGGCGCTGCGCGAGCGGCGGGTGCTGGTGCTACCGTTGGAGGGAGGGTTCGAGGCGGGGTGGTTCGCGCAGGGGCGGGTGCAGTTCGTGGATGGCGCCGCGACGGGGTTGGGCGGATCGGTCAAGCGCGACAGCTGGGAACCGGGGCTTCGGATCGTGGAGTTATGGGAAGAGCCGGCAATCCTGCCTGCGCCGGGGGATCAGGTGCGGGTGCAGGCTGGCTGTGACCGCATGGCTGCCACATGCCGAAATAGGTTCAGCAATTTCAGTAATTTTCGCGGCTTTCCTCATGTTCCAGATGAGGATTGGATCACCGCATCGCCGCGCCGGTCGATTGCGGCGGGTGGCGCGTGACGGGGCCAGAGGCGCGGATCGTGGCCGCGGCGCGGGGCTGGATCGGAACGCCCTATGTGCATCAGGCGAGCCGCAAAGGGGCCGGGACGGATTGTCTGGGCCTGTTGCGCGGGGTCTGGCGCGAGGTGGTGGGGGCGGAGCCGGAGGTG
Organism: Rhodobacter sp.; assembly: GCA_013824045.1. Lineage (GTDB taxonomy): Bacteria > Pseudomonadota > Alphaproteobacteria > Rhodobacterales > Rhodobacteraceae > Paragemmobacter. The sequence continues at coordinate 3,771 of PNND01000240.1, forward strand.
GTGCCGCCCTATACGGCCGACTGGTCGGAGGCAGGGCGGCGCGAGGAGTTGCGGGCGGCGGCGGAGCGGTGGCTGTGGCCTGTGGCAGCCGGGGATGAGGGGCCGGGGCAGGTGCTGCTGTTCCGGATGCGTGCGGGGGCCGTGGCCAAGCATTTGGGGATTTCGGTGCCTGGCGCAGAGGGTGAGAGTTTTGTCCATGCCTATACCGGGCATGGGGTGGTGGAGAGCCCGCTGAGCGCGCCTTGGGCGCGGCGGATCGTTGGGCGCTTTGCCTTTCCAGTTCAGGAGTGAGCCATGGCAACGATCATCCTTGCGGCGGCGGGGGCCTTTGTAGGCGCAGGCTTTGGCGGCACGGTGCTGGGCCTGTCGGGTGCGGTGATCGGGCGGGCGGTCGGGGCGACCATCGGGCGGGCCATCGATCAGCGGCTGTTCGGGGCCGGATCGGAGCCGGTGGAGACGGGGCGGCTGGACCGGCTGCGGCTGATGACATCGGGGCTTGGTGGGGCGTTGCCGGTGGTCTGGGGCCGGGTGCGGGTGGGCGGTCAGGTGATCTGGGCGTCGGGGTTTACCGAGATCGTCTCGCGGTCGGGCGGGGGCGGCAAGGGGGCGCCGCCTGCGCCGACGGTGACCAGCTACAGCTATAGCGTCAGTCTGGCGGTGGCGCTGTGCGAGGGCGAGATTCTGGGTGTCGGCCGGGTTTGGGCGGATGGGACCGAGGTGGATGCGCAGCGGTTGGGGATGCGCGTCTATCCGGGGTCGGAGACGCAATTGCCGGACCCCAAGATCGCGGCGGAGGAGGGGGCGGATCTGGCCCCCGCCTATCGCGGGACGGCCTATGTGGTGTTCGAGGATTTGGCGCTTGCCGATTATGGCAACCGGGTGCCGCAGTTTACCTTTGAGGTGATCCGCCCGGCGCAAGGGGCGTTGGCAGAGCAGGTGGTTCCCTTTGCGCCTGCGATCAAGGCGGTGGCGCTGATCCCCGGGACGGGGGAATACAGTCTGGCCATGCAGAAGGTCGTGCTGCCCGGCGGGATCGGGGGCGGGACGGTCGCCAATCAGCACAGTGCGGCGGGCGAGAGCGATCTGGCGGTGTCGTTGGCGCAGATGCGGCGGGAATTGCCCGAGGCAGCGGCGGTGTCGCTGGTGGTGTCATGGTTCGGGAATGATCTGCGCTGCGGGCAGTGCGACATTCGCCCGAAGGTTGAGCAGGCGTCGCTTGATGGCATCGGGATGCCGTGGCGCGCGGGCGGGATCGGGCGTTGGCAAGCGCAGGAGGTGCCGAAGCGGGATGACCGGTCGATCTATGGTGGCACGCCTGCGGATGCGGCGGTGATCGAGGCGATCCGCGCGATCCGCGCGGGTGGGCAGCGGGTGATGTTCTATCCCTTTATCCTGATGGAGCAGTTGGCGGGCAACGGGTTGCCCGATCCGTGGAGCGGCGCGCCGGATCAGCCGGTGCTGCCCTGGCGCGGGCGGATCACGTTGTCGGTGGCACCCGGGCGACCGGGGACGCCGGACCGGACGGCGGCAGCCGAGGCAGAGGTGGCGGCCTTCTTCGGAGCGGTGCAGCCGGGAGATTTCAGCCGGGCGGGTGAGGTGATCCATTATTCCGGCCCGGCGCAGGATTGGGGTCTGCGCCGGTTCATCCTGCACTACGCGCATCTCTGTGCGGCGGCGGGCGGGGTGGAGGCGTTCTGCATCGGATCGGAACTGCGCGAGATCACGTCGATCCGGGGCGCGGGGGACAGCTTTCCCGCCGTGGCGGCGATGCGGGTTCTGGCGGCGGACGTGCGCGGGATTCTGGGGCCTGCAGTGAAGATCGGCTATGCGGCGGATTGGTCGGAATATGCGGGGCTGAGCCGGGACGGGAACCGGTACTTCAACCTCGATCCGCTGTGGGCGGATGCGCATGTCGATTTCGTGGGGATCGACAATTACATGCCTCTGTCCGACTGGCGGGTGGAGGAGGAGCAGGCGGATGCGGCTTGGGGGGCCATCCATGACCTGCGTTATCTGATGGCCAATGTCGCGGGAGGCGAGGGGTTCGACTGGTTCTATGGATCGCCGGAAGCCGTGGCGGCGCAGCGGCGGGAGCCCATTACCGATGGCGATGGGGAGCCGTGGATCTGGCGGGTGAAGGATATTCGCAACTGGTGGGGGCAGCCGCATCATGAGCGGATCGGAGGCGTGCGGCAGGCGTTGCCGACGGCGTGGGAGCCCGCGGGCAAGCCTGTATGGTTCACCGAATATGGGTGCCCGGCAGTGGACAAGGGGACCAATCAGCCCAACCTGTTTTTCGATGCGGCCTCATCCGAGAGGGCCTTGCCGCGCGCCTCGGTAGGGATGCGGGACGACCTGATCCAGATGCAGTATTTCCGGGCCATGGCCGCCCATTGGGGGCAGGCAGAGGCCAATCCGGTATCGCCCGTCTATGGCGGGCCGATGGTGGATATGGGCAATGCCTATGCCTGGGCCTGGGATGCGCGGCCCTATCCGGCCTTTCCGCTGCGGGAGGAGATCTGGTCCGATGGGCCGAACTATGCGCGGGGGCATTGGCTGAACGGACGGGCGACGGCGCAGCCGGTTGAAGCGGTGCTGGCCGAGATAGCCGGGCGCGCGGGGCTGGATCTGCCCGATCTGGAGGGCGTGCAGGGGGTAGTGCGCGGCTTTGCGCTGGACAGTTTGAGCACCGGGCGGGCGGCGATCCAACCGCTAATGCTGGCCTGCGGTTTTGACGCGACCGAGCGCGAAGGGCGGCTGGCCTTTCGCCGACGGGATGCGCGGGTGGTGGCGGAGGTGGACGCAGACCACTTGGCGATGGACGGGAATGAGGCGGCGCTGACCGTGCAGCGCGCGGCAGAGGCCGAGGCAGCGGGGCGGCTGCGGGTGGCCTATCTGGATGCCGAGGGGGAGTATCGGCGGCTGGTGGCGGATGTGTTGCGGGCCGATCATGAAGGGGCGGCGGCGCTGGATCAGGAAGTGCCGCTGGCGCTGTTGCCGGAAGAAGCGCGGCGGATGGCGGAACGCTGGCTTTCCGAGGCGCGGGTGGGGCGGGATGTGGCGCGCTTTGCGCTGCCGCCTTCTGCGATGGGTATTGCGGTGGGGGATGTGGTGCGGCTGGCCGGGCGGCGCTGGCGCATCGACCGGATGGAACAGGCGGGGGTGCTGTCGGTTGAGGCGTCACGGGTGGAGCCGGGGGTCTATCTGCCGGGGCCGGATCGGGGTGAGCGGGGCGGGATCGCGGCCTTTCTGCCTGCGGTGCCGGTCTATCCGCTGTTTTTGGATCTGCCGCTGATCACCGGGCAGGAAGCGCCCCATGCGCCGCATCTGGCGGTGACGGCCAGCCCTTGGCCGGGGCGGGTGGCGCTGTGGGGGGCGGATGGGGCGGATGGCTTTGCGCTGAACGGCGTGATGATGCAGGCCGCGATCATCGGCGAGACGGAAAACGCGATGGCCGCGGCGCGGCCGGGGCTGTGGGATCGCAGGCCTGCGCTGCGGGTGCGATTTGCGCGGGGGGCGGTGGCGGCGGCGGCAGAAGGGGCCGTGCTGAACGGCGCCAATCTGGCCGCGATCGGGGATGGCAGCGCGGATGGCTGGGAGCTC
>PNND01000302.1 GCA_013824045.1 Rhodobacter sp.
CGCGTCAGTGGCTGGTGACCGGGTCTTCCACCGGTTTGACCAGTTCCTTGCGCGAGATCAGCGTGTAGAAGGCGGGCACCACGAAGAGCGTGAACATCGTGCCGATGGTGATGCCAGAAAAGATCACCAGACCCACCGAATAGCGCGCAGCCGCCCCGGCCCCATCAGCGATGATCAAGGGGATCACCCCCAGCGCCATGGCGGCGGTGGTCATCAGGATCGGGCGCAGGCGGACCTTGGCCGAGGCGACGATGGCCTCGCGCGCCGAAAGGCCGCGCTCGCGCCGCGCCTGATTGGCGAATTCCACCAAGAGGATGCCGTGTTTGGTGATCAGCCCAATCAGCGTGATCAGCCCCACCTGCGTGTAGATGTTCAGCGTGCCAAGGCCGAGGTTCAGCGGAACGATGGCCCCGAAGATCGACAGGGGCACCGACATCATGATGATCAGCGGGTCGCGGAAGCTTTCGAACTGGGCCGCGAGGACGAGGTAGATCACGACGATTGCAAGGCCGAAGGCCAGCAGGATGGTGTTGCCTTCGGTCACCTCCAGCCGGGACTGGCCGGAGTAATCGATGAAGAACCCGTCGGGCATGACCTTTTCCGCCTCGTCCACGATCACCTGCAGCGCGTCGCCGGTCGAAACGCCGGGGATGGGCAGGGCGCTGATGGTGGTGGAGTTGAGCTGGTTGAACTGTTCGATGGCGCCGGGGGCGACCCTGGTTTCCACCGTCACCACGGCCGAGAGCGGCACCATCTGGCCGGTGGCGGAGCGGATGAAGAAATCGGTCAGCCGTTCGGGGTTGTTTCGATACTCCTCGGGCACTTGCATGATCACATCATAGCTGTTGCTGTCGCGGTCGAATTGCGCGACGGCCCCGCCGCCGACCAGAAGGCCCAGCGTCGTGCCGATGTCGCGGGCAGGCAGGTTCAGCGCGGCGGCGCGTTCGCGATCGATCTTCAGTGTGATCTGGGTGGAGTTGTAGGAGAGCGAGTTCTGCACCACGATGAAGCGGCCCGAGGCCATGGCGGCGGCCTTGATCTCTTCGGCGACCTCGAAGATGCGGTCCGAGGGGCCGGTGGATTGCAGGATCACGCTGATCGGCAGACCACCGCCTGCGCCGGGCAGCGAGGGAGGGGCGAAGACAAAAGCCTGCACCCCGGCCACGGCGCTGATCTTTCCCTGAAGATCGGCTTGGAGTTCGCCCTGCGAGCGATCCCGTTCGGACCAATCCTTGAAGGCCCAAAGCGCGATGCCGGAATTCGTGGCCCCACCAAAGCCCACGATGGAGAAGTTGGCCGAGAGTTCCGGCAGGTCCTTGGTCAGGGCGCGCATCTGGTCGACATAAGTGCGGGTGTATTCCGATGTGGCATAGGGCGGCGCGTTGACAAAGGCGAAGAGCGCGCCGGAATCTTCCTCGGGGGCCAGTTCCGTGGAGGTCTTGGTGAAGAGGTAGCCGGTCAGGCTGGCCAGCACCACGACCATCAGGATGGTGATGGCGCGGTAGTCGAGCGAGCCGTTGACGCGGCGTTCATACCAGCCGGCCAGCCGGTCAAAGCCGCGGTCGACGGCGATCTGGAAGCGGGAGTGGTTGCCCTTTTGCAGCAGGCGGGCCGACATCATGGGCGTGATGGTGACGGCGACGATGCCGGAAATGATCACTGCGCCTGCCAAGGTGACGGCAAATTCCCGGAATAGGGCACCCGTCAGGCCGCCGGTGAAGGCCAGCGGCGCAAAGACGGCGGCCAGTGTGATGGTCATGGCGACGACCGCGCCGTAGATTTCCTTCATTCCCATGAAGGCGGCCTGGATCGGGCGGAAGCCTTCCTCGATATGGCGGTGGATGTTTTCCACCACGACGATGGCGTCATCGACCACAAGCCCGATGGCCAGCACCATGGCCAGCAGGGACAGAAGGTTGATCGAATAGCCAAAGAGGTAGAGCACGAAAAGCACACCCAGAAGCGACAGCGGGATCGTCACCACGGGCATCAGGACCGACCGGAAGGAGCCGAGGAACAGAAGGATGATGACGATCACGATGGCCACGGCTTCGGCGATGGTGATGAACACCTCTTTGATCGAGGCGCTGATCTGTTCGGTGGCATCATACATCAAGGTCAGCGTCATGCCCTGCGGCAGGCTGGACTGGATGACAGGCAGTTCGGCCAGCACGGCAGCGGACATGTCCAGCGGGTTTGCGCCGGGGGTGGGGAAGACGCCGATGAAGGTGCCGGGTTCGCCGTTGAAGTTCACGATCGTGTCTGTCGAGGCAGCGGCCAGTTCCACCCGCGCCACATCGGCCAGACGCACCACATCATCGCCCGTGCCTGAAATGGGCAGGGCGGCAAAGGCCTCGGGCGTTTGCAGGGTGGTTTCCATGGTGATGGAATAGGCGGTGAGTTCGCCCTTGGTCTTTCCCGGCGCGGCGAGGAAGTTGGCATTGTTGACCGCGCCCAGCACCTCGGTCGCAGTCAGGCCACGGCCTGCCAGACGGATCGGGTCGATCCAGATGCGCATGGCATATTCCTGCCCGCCCAGCACCTGAATCTCGGCCACGCCGGGGATGGTGGACATGCGGGGGCGGATCACGCGTTCGATGTATTCGGTGATCTGCGTGGGCGTCATGTTGGGGTTCTGCATCGCCAGATACATCGTGGCGAAAGTCATCCCCGTGCCCTTGACGATGGTGGGATCCTCGGCTTCGGACGGCAGGCGTGAGCGGACCTGCTGCACCTTGGACATAACCTCGGTCAGGGCCACATCGGGGTTGGCCCCGAGGCGCATGTTGACCGTGACGGTGGAGGCGGAGGGCGAGGAGGTGGAGGTGATGTAATCCACATTCTCGGTCGTCGCCACGGCCGAGGCGATGGGGGCGGTGATGAAGCCCTGAATCAGGTCGGCCGAGGCACCGGGATAGACGGTGGTGATAGTGACGACGGTTTCTTCCACCTCCGGGTATTCCCGGATTTGTAGGTTGAAGAAGCCTTGCAGGCCCAGAAGCAGGATCAGGAGGCCCAGCACGGTCGACAGGACCGGGCGCTTGATGAAGATGTCGGCGGGGCTCATTGGTCAGCTCCGTCGGCAGGCTTGGCGACGGCGGGGCCGGTTGCGGTGGCGGCGGGGTTGACCGAGTTGTCGACGATGGCGGGCTGGCCGTTGCTCAGGCGGTTCTGGCCTGCGGAGACAACCTGATCACCGGGCGACACACCTTCGGCGATTTCCACCACGCCCCCCGACCGGCGGCCGGGTTTGACAAAGACCTGCGCCACGACAAGCTGTTCGGCATTCTCCTCAGACGGGCGGACGAGATAGACGTAATCGCCATAAAGGCTTGAGGAAACAGCGGTTTGCGGGAGGGCGATGACACCCTCTTCGGCAGGCAGGCCGACCTCGATGCGGACGAACTGACCGGGGGTCAGTTTGCCCTGCGCATTGGTGATCGACCCGCGCAGGGCGACAAGGCGGGTGGCCGGGTCGACGCGGGGGTCGATGCCCGTAAGTTCACCGGGGAAGGTTTCGTCAAGCCCTTCGATGCGGACCTCGATCTTCTGCCCGATAGAGAGGTTGGGCAGGTCCTGTTCCGGCAGGCTGAAATCCACGCGCATGGTGGAGATATCCTGCAACGTGGCCACGATGGTGCCGGGGGCGACATACTGGCCCAGATCGACGCGCGGCAGGCCGATTGTGCCCGCGAAAGGTGCCGACAGTTGGCGCTGTTCCAGCACGGCGATGGCACGGGCCAGCTGCGCCTCGGCCGCCTGCGCGGCGGCCTGAGTCTGATCGAGCGAGACATTGGTGGTGACGCCGCGGCGCGTCAGATCCTGCGCGCGGGTGAGGTTGCTGCGTTCCAGTTCGGCTTGGGTGCGGGCGGCCTCGACATCGGCGCTTTGGACCACGTCATCAAGGCGCAGCAGCACGGCCCCGACATCGACCGTGGTGTTGGGTTCGAACAGGATTTCCTTCACCACGCCCGCGCTTTCCACCGTCAGATCCACACCTTGGGCGGCGTTGACGGTACCGATCGCCTCGATCACCGGGGTCCAGGTGACGGGCTGCGCCTCAACCGTCGAGACGGTGGCGGGCTGCTGGGGCATGTTGGCGAAGATCTGGGTGATCATGTTGTCGCGGAACATGTTGAACCAGACCAGACCGCCGCCGATGGCGCCAAGCAGGATGATCGCGATGATAAGACGTTTGACCATGGGAATGGGCCTTTGTGCGGAATGGGCGGCCGAAAGTCGTCTTTCTATGGCCGGACCTGAAAATTGCTTAACTCTGCATTTACCTATGGGTGGCCAAAGTCAAGAAAGCCGCAGATAAATTGAACGATATCGTTCAGTAGATAGGGTCTTCGCCGCAAAATGCGCCATCGCATATTGATTGCGGCCCGCGCTTCTGCCACAGGCGACGGGTGGCCGGGCAGGGCGCGAACGGAGGGAGAGATGGCCGACATGATGACATTGATCCCGGAACTGGCAGTCACGGATGTGGCAGCCGCCGCGGCGATGCTGCAGGATGTGTTTGGATTTTCCGCGGATGGGCCCGTCTTGCGGCTGGGGGATCAGGCGGTTGCCCTGGTTGCGGCAGACGCGCCGGCCGGGCATGGCAAGATCGACCATCTCGCCTTGGCGGTGGACGATGTCGATGCGGCGCTGGCCGCGATGCTCGCGCGCGGTGCGCGGCTGGAGGCGACCACGCCCGATGGCCCGCGCGAGATTGCCGAATTCTGGGCCACGGGCATGCGCTATGTGTTCCTGACCGGGCCGGAAGGCGCGCGGATCGAGTTGTGCGCGCGGTTGGGCGGCGCATCGCGTGCCGGGCTGCCGGGGCATGACCATCTGGGCATACCCTGCACGGATATCGCGGCCTCGGCTGCCTTCTGGACCGGACTGGGGGCAGAGCCCTTGGCGGCGGTGGACTTGACCCGTGCGGATGGGGTGACGCAGGTGCGGTTCCTGTCCTTGGGGGATGGTGTGGTGGAGTTGTATGAACCGCCCGCCCTGCGTGGTCAGGTGCCCGGTTTCGTCGAGAACGCGCTCTGGCGCGGGGTGCGGCTGGGTGGCACGGGGCTGGAACCGGGCCTGCGGATCGGGCCGGATGGGCTGCGCGTGACGGTGCTGTAGGCGCGATTTCTGACGCAGACATCGCGGAAAATTCTGACGCAGAATTTTGGGGGGCCTGTGCCCCCCTTGGCGGGGCGGGGCCTTTGAATGCCCGAAATCTGCGCCAGATTTCCACGCGATTTCTGTGTCAGAAATCGCCTTCGCGCCGGATCAGGGCGGGCAGGTCATCCCAATGGTCAAAGGCCGCGTGGTGGGGCAGGTCGGCCAGCGCTGTCTTGCGGTAGCCTTGGGTGAAGAGCACCAGCGGCACGCCCGCACGCCGCGCGGTTTCGGCATCAACCTCGCTGTCGCCCAGAAACAGGACCGGGTCGCCGCCCATCTGCGCGATGGCATGATGCAGCGGTGCGGGGTCGGGTTTGCGGACGGGCAAGCTATCGCCGCCCACGATCACCGCGAAGCGATGGGTCCAGCCAAGATGGGCCAGCAGGGCGCGGGTCGGGCCTTCGGGTTTGTTGGTGCAAAGCGCCATGGGCAGGTCGAGCGCATCAAGCGCCGCCTCGACCCCCGGATAGGGGCGGGTCAGGCCGCCGGGATCATGTTCATAGCGCGCTATGAAGCGGGCGCAGAGATCGGCATGGCGGGCGGGATCGTCGGGCAGGGCGAGCGCGCGCATCACACGGGTGAACAGGATGGGGACGCCGCCGCCGATGAAGCCGCGCACGGTGTCGAAGGTCAGGGGCGCGTGCCCGTCTTCGGCCAGCACGGCATTCACCCCGGCATGGATGTCGGGGGCGCTGTCGACCAAAGTCCCGTCGAGATCGAAGATCAGGGCGCGGGTCATCCCTTACCGCCCCGTCAGCCAGTTGCCGAGTTTTGCCAGACGGGAGGGCGGGCCTTGCCGCGCCATCTCGCGCCGGTCTGCCATGCCGTAAAGGCCGTACATCCCATGCACGCCGAGCCAGCGCAGCGGTTCGGGTTCCCATTTGCGCACCCGGCGGTTGACCCAAGGCAGGCGGGTGAGGGCGGTGTCGCGGTCTAGCGTCAGGTCGGTCAGCGTGCGACCCGACAGGTTTGAGGTGGAGACGCCAACGCCGACATAGCCCCCGGCCCAGCCGATGCGGGTGACGGGGTCGAGCCCCGATGTGGTGCACCAGTCGCGCGGCACGCCGATCACGCCGCACCAGGCGTGGTCGATGCGATAGCGTCTGGTGGCCGGGAAATGGGTGTGCAGGATGGTGGTCAGGCGGCGGATGGTTTCCGCATCCGGTGCCCCTGAATTGTCGATGGCCGAGCCGAAGCGGTAAGGCACGCCACGCGCACCCACGGTGATGCGCCCTTCGCGCGTGCGCTGGCAGTAGCAATAGGCATTGGCGAAATCGCCGAGGATTTCATGGCCGCTCCAGCCGATCTCATCCCAAACTTCGGGCGGCAGGGGTTCCGTTGCAATCTGGGCGGAGTTGAGGGGGAGCCATTCACGCTTCAGCCCCGGCAGGGTGGCGGTGAACCCTTCCGTGCAGCGCAGGATGGTGTGGGCGGTGACGGTGCCGCGTTTCGTGGTGACGCGGCCGGGGGCGATGGCGGTCACCTCGGTGCCTTCGCAGATGCGCACGCCCATGGCTTCCACCACCGCGGCCAGACCGCGCACCAGTTTGGCGGGTTGCACGCGGGCCACGCCGCCCACGACCATCGCGCCCAGCAGGCCGGGGATGTTCACGCGGCTGGCGGTCTGGCCCGCGCCGATCATGGTGACGCGATCCTCGCCCCAGTGGCGGCGATGGGCAACCTCGGCCTCGCAGCGCGCAAGCTGGGCGGGGGTGGTGGCGACCATCAGCTCATCGGTGCGCAGGATATCGGCTTCGATGCCTTCAACCCCCGCCACGCGGATGATCTCGTCCACGGTGCCGTTCATGGCCTGCACCATGGCGCGGACCGATGCCTCATCCGAGGTGGCGAGATAGCGGTCATGGTTCCAGGCGAAACCGCCTGTCAGCCAGCCACCATTGCGCCCCGAGGCACCGAAGCCTGCGAAATCCTTTTCGCAGATGATGATGTTCAGGCCGGGATCGGCCTTTTTCAGGTAATAGGCCGACCAGAGCCCGGTATAGCCCGCGCCGATGATGCAGACATCGGCAGTGGTGTCACCGGCGAGCGGCGCACGGCGCGTTTGGGGCAGGCCGATATCGGCATACCAGAAGGAGACGTCGCCGATGCGGGCGGGCTGTGTCATCGGATGTCCTTACAGATACCAGTCATATTCGCGCGGCAGGACATCGGACATGAAGGCCTCGAACTCTGCG
>PNND01000065.1 GCA_013824045.1 Rhodobacter sp.
AGACCCGCGCGCCAGCCGTCACAAAACACAACCCGCCAAAGACCCAAGCCATCGGCGCAAAGCCCGCAGGCCACAGGCAGAGCAGCACGAAAAACACAATCGTTTCCGTGCCTTCCAGCAATCCGGCAGTAAAGTACAGCGACTTCTCCCCCCGCGCCCGTGTCTGCATCCCCCGCTTTTCGGCCAGCACGGCATAGCCCAGAAAACTCGCCCCGTTCACATAGAACGACGCCAGCAGGAACGCCCCCGCCACCCCGTTCGCGCCCGGATCGCGCAGCACAAAGGCCAGCGGAATGGCCGCGTAGAACAGAAAATCCGCAACGATATCAAGGTATCCGCCGAAATCCGTCTTCCCTATGGCCCGCGCCACCGCGCCATCAAGCCCATCCGCCACGCGCCCCCCCAGCAAGGGCAGCAGCGCCGCCCATCCCGGCCCGCCGAGCGCTAGGATCGCCGCCGCCAGCATCCCCAAAGCCAACCCCGCCAGCGTCACGCCATTGGCCGTAACCCCACGTGCCGCCAGCCTTTTCCCGGCCCGGTCCAGCGGCGCATCGATCACCCGCCGCATCATCCCGTCCAGCATCGCATTCACCTTTCCGTATGCACCGACAAAAGCCTGTTGCCAGCCAACCCCTGCCCTAGCTATCCCGGTCAGACCGCACCCGACAAGCTTCGGATACAGGCGCCAGATACAGGAACACCCGATGCACAGACGCGACGCCCTCCGCCTTCTCGCCAGCCTGCCGGTCTTTGCAGGGCTCTCGACAAAAGCCCTTGCTGCGGAATGGGATAGCATTCTGGAACAGGCGCAAGGGCAGTCCGTCTATTGGCATGCCTGGGGCGGCGATCCCAAGATCAACGATTTCATAACCTGGGTCGGCGATACCGCGATGGAACGCCACGGGGTCACGCTGGAACATGTCAAACTCGCCTCCACAGCCGATGCCGTCGCCCGCGTTCTGGCAGAACAACAGGCCGGGCAAACCACAGGTGGCGCGGTCGATCTCATCTGGATCAACGGCGAGAATTTCGCCGCGATGAAGGCGCAGGGTCTGCTTTTCGGCCCCTTCGCGGAAACCCTGCCCAACTGGCCGCTGGTCGATACGGTCGGCAAACCCGCCACGGTCACCGATTTCACCCTGCCGACGGAGGGCCATGAATCCCCCTGGGCCATGGCGCAGCTGGTCTTCGAATATGATACCGCCCGCCTGCAAAACCCACCGCAAACCCTTGCGGCGCTTGCAGAATGGTCGGCGGCCAACCCGGGCCGCTTCACCTATCCCCAGCCGCCCGATTACCTTGGCACCACCTTCCTCAAGCAGGTGCTTTACGGCGTGATGGCAGACCCCGCACTCCTGCAATCCCCGGTGGATGATGCGTCCTATGAGGCGCAGACCGCCCCCCTCTGGGCCTTCCTCGACGCGCTCCATCCAACCCTCTGGCGCGCGGCCAAGGCCTTTCCGCAGAACGAACCTGCCTTGGGCCAGTTGCTGGCCGATGGCGAGGTGGACATCGCCTTCGCCTTCAACCCCGGTCGCGCCAGCGCCGAAATCGCTGCCGGCACCCTTCCCGACACGGTCCGCACTTTCGTGCTTGATGGGGGCACCATCGGCAACGCCTCCTTCGTCGCCATCCCCTTCAACGCCGCGCATCAGGCGGGCGCAATGGTCATCGCCAATCTTCTCCTCGATCCCGAAGTGCAGGCCCGCGCGCAGGACCCCTCCATCCTCGGCTTCCAGACGGTGCTGAACATCCTGGCCCTTGCCCCTGAGGATCGCGCCCGGTTCGAGGCGCTGGAGCTTGGCATCGCCACCCTGTCGCCCGCTGAACTGGGCCCCGTCCTGCTAGAACCCCATGCCAGCTGGATGACCCGCATAGCGCAGGACTGGGCCGCCCGCTACGGGGTTGCCCAGTGACAGGCGCGGGGTCCCGGGGCTGGCTGCGGCTGGCCCCGCCCCTGACTCTGGGCCTCATGGCGGCCCCTGTGCTGGCAGGGTTGGCCGGCACCGCCATGCCCGCCCTGCGCGATGGTGCCGCCGCCTTCGCCACCCTTGCCGAATGGCCCGGCCTGCCCCGCGCCGCGGCCCTCTCGCTCGGCACCGGGCTCGCGTCCACCATCATCTCCCTGACACTCACCCTTCTGATCATCGCGGCCTTTGCAGGCACCCCCACCTTCTCCCGCATCCGCCGCCTGATCGCACCGCTTCTGTCCGTGCCCCATGCTGCCGCGGCGCTGGGTCTGGCCTTTCTGATCGCCCCCTCCGGTTGGATCGCCCGCGCCCTCTCGCCTTGGCTCACCGGCTGGGATCAGCCCCCTAACCTGTTGATCCTGAACGATCCTTACGGCCTCTCCCTCACCCTCGGCCTGATCGCCAAGGAACTGCCCTTCCTGCTCCTTATGGCCCTCGCCGCCCTGCCGCAGATCGATGCCGACCGCCGCCTCGCCACCGCCGCAACACTGGGCTATGGCCGCATCGCGGGCTTTGCCCTTACCACCCTGCCCGCGCTCTATGCCCAAATCCGCCTGCCGGTTTATGCCGTCCTCGCCTATGGGATGACCGTGGTCGACATGGCGATGATCCTTGGCCCCACGCTGCCCCCCACCCTCTCCACCCAGATCGTGCTCTGGATGGCGGAGGCCAGCCTGATGCAGCGCGATACCGCCGCCGCCGCCGCGCTCCTGCAGTGCGCGCTCGTGCTGGCCGCCCTCGGCCTCTGGCGGCTGGCCGAAATCGCGGGGCGACGCTTGCTCATCGCCATGGCCTTCCACGGCCAGCGCCGCGCGGGCCTTGACCGCCCCGCCGCCGCCGCCGCCCTGATAGCCACCCTTGTCACCGCAGGAAGCCTGACCCTTGGCCTTGCGGGCCTTGCCCTCTGGTCCGTGGCCGGACTTTGGCAATTCCCTGACGCGCTTCCCGCACAGCTGACCCTGCGCAACTGGGCCACCGCCCTACCCACGCTTGGCACCACCTTCACCACCACCCTCGTCATCGCCGCCACGGCCACACTGGCCGCCCTCGCCCTCACCCTCGCCTGCCTGCAGGCCGAGGCGCAGCTGCGCCTCACCCCGACCACCCGCGCGCTGACCTTGCTTTATCTGCCGCTCCTCGTGCCGCAGGTGGCCTTCCTGCCGGGTCTGCAATTCCTCGCCTTCTCCACCGGCATCGAAGGACACGCCGCCGCCGTTGCCGCCGCCCACCTGATCTTCGTGCTGCCTTACGTCTTTCTCTCCCTCGCTGGTCCCTTCCGCGCCTGGGATGCGCGCATCGCCACCAGCGCCGCCACCATGGGCGCGTCAGAGGCGCGCATCTTCTGGCGCCTGCGCCTGCCCATGCTCTTGGCCCCGGTGCTGACAGCCTGCGCGGTGGGCATCGCCGTCTCGGTCGGGCAATACCTGCCCACCTTGCTGATCGGCGGCGGCCGCGTCGAAACCCTCACGACCGAGGCGGTCGCTCTCTCCTCGGGCGGCAACCGCCGCCTGATCGGGGCCTATGCCGTGCTGCAACTCGCGCTGCCAGCCTTGGCCTTTGCCGCCGCCCTTGCTCTACCCGCGCTCTGGTGGCGCAACCGCCGCGCCATGCGGGGGCTGGCATGACCGGCACGCTCGATCTGCAAGGTGTTAAGATCACCTTGGGCGACCGCACGCTGGTCGACCTGACCCTCGCCATCCCAGCCGGCCAGATCGTCACCATCATGGGGCCGTCCGGCGCGGGCAAGTCCACGGCACTCGCCGCGATCACCGGCACCCTTGCCCCCAGCTTTGGCATGTCGGGCCGTATCCTTATGAACGGCAAGGATATTTCAGACCTGCCCACCCGCGCCCGCAACATCGGCCTGCTGTTTCAGGATGCGGTCCTGTTCCCCCATCTCTCTGTCGGCCAAAACCTCGCCTTCGCGCTGCCCGCCCCTATCCGCGGCCGCGCGCAGCGGCAGGCGCGCGTCGATGACGCGCTGGCCTCGGCGGGCCTCACAGGCTTTGCCCCACGCGACCCGGCCACCCTGTCGGGCGGCCAAAAGGCCCGCGTGGCCCTTCTGCGCACGCTGCTGGCCGAACCCTGCGCGCTCTTGCTCGATGAACCCTTCTCCCGGCTTGACGCCGACCTGCGCGCCCAGATCCGCAGCTTCGTCTTCGACCGCGCCGCGCAGGCGGGCATCCCCACCCTGCTGGTCACGCATGATATCGAAGACGCGCGCGCCGCTGCTGGCCCGGTCGTCGATACCTTCGGCAACCCGCTGCCGCTTTGACCTGCGACCCTTCCCCCCGCCCGGCCCTGCACGCTAGACTGTGTCAAGACCGCCCCCCGTACAGGTGCCCCCCATGTCCCGCCTTTCGCTGATCCTGACCCTCCTCCTCACCCTCGGCCCCGCGCAGGCCATGGCCTGCCGCCAGCCCGACGATGCGGCCCGCATGACCGAGGCCGCCCTCGCCGCCATCAATGCCGAACGCGAGCAGCGCGGCATGGCCGTCCTCACCCCCGATCCGCGTCTGACCGAGGCCGCGCTCATCCATGCCTGCGACAGCGCCGCGCGCAACCGGATGGGCCATGATGGCAGCGATGGCAGCGATCTTGGCGACCGGGTGAAGAGAGAAGGCTACCGCTACCGCGCCATCGCCGAAAACGTCGCCGCAGGCTACCGCACGCCCACCAGCGTTGTGCAGGGCTGGATGACCTCCTCAGGCCACCGCCGCAACATCCTTACCCGCAACGCCCGCGACGTGGGCCTCGGCATCGCCACCGCTGGCGACGGCACCCTGCATTGGGTGCTGAACCTCGGCACGGACCGCTAGAACCACACCCTGCCCATTCACCTTGGCAGAAATACCCAATCGACCTTGGGCAAAAGGCGCTCCGCACCCAAGCTCGCGCCTGCGGGACCGGCGGATTTGGGTATTTGTGCCAAGATGAAAGGGCTCTGGCGCGCCCGCTAACGGGCAAGCAGCAATTCCGCCTTCAACCCGCCCAAGCCTTCGCTCCGGCCCAATCGCAACTCGCCGCCATGGCTGCGGGCGATGTCTGCGGCGATCGACAGGCCCAGCCCAACCCCGCCCCCCCGGTTCGGATCGCGCGCCGCGTCCAGCCGGCTGAAGGGCACCACCGCCTCGGCCCGGCGCGCGGCGGGGATGCCCGGACCGTCATCCTCAACCGTATAGCGCAGCCAGTTCGTCCCCATCTCCAGCGTCACCTGCGCTCGCTTGCCATAGCGCAGCGCATTGTTGACCAGATTCTCAAGCGCCCGCGTCACCGCCTGCGGGCGCAGCGGCACGGCCTGCACCCGCCCCGGCGGGTGAAACTCCACCCGTCCACCAATGCGCACCGCATTCTCTACCACCCGCTGTGCCAGCGCTGCCGGATCGACCGGTTCCACCGCCTCGGTCGCATCGCCCCGCGCAAAGGACAGGAACTCATCCACCAGCCGCTCCATCTCGGCAACATCGCCCAACAGCGCCTGCGTCTCTTCATCCTCGGGCAGCATGGCCAATCCCAGCCGCAGCCGCGTCAACGGCGTGCGCAGATCGTGGCTCACCCCCGACAGCATCAGCGTGCGCTGTTCGATCTGCCGTTCGATCCGCGCCCGCATGTCAAGGAAGGCATGCCCCGCCGCGCGCACCTCCGTCGCCCCGCGCGGGGTATAGGGGATCACCTGCCCCTTGCCGAAGGCCTCGGCCGCCAGCGACATGCGCGCAATCGGGCGCAACTGGTTGGACAGGAACAGATAGGCGATCACCGTCATCAGGGCCGAGGTGACGATCATCAGCACCAGCAGTTGATGCGGATTGGTGGCCGACATGCGCGCCCGGTTGACCGTCACCGCCAACTCACCCCAGCGCGTCGGCAGATGCAGCCGCACCAGCCCATCCCCTTCGATCAGATCGACGGGGGCAAGTGCGGGAAACTCGGCCCGCAATGTCCGGATCACCACCCGCCCCGACAGATCCAGCCATTCCGTTCGGTCCGCCTCTGGCACAGCGTCCTGCGACGGCAGCGCCACCCGCAGATCCAGCGGCCCGCTCAGCGCCATCAGCCGCGTCGCCGCCGCCGCCGCACTCTCAGCCGCCTCCGCCTCGTCCAGCAATAGACGCAGCTCTGCCGCCACTCCGCCCGTCAACTGCTGCGTCACCCGTTCGAAGTGGCGCTGGATGAAGGTCACCGACACGACCAACTGGATCGTGACAATCGGCACGATCAGGATCAGGGCGGCGCGGCCATAAAGACCACGGGGCAGGAAGGACTTGCGGGCCATAGGGCCAGAGCCTAGCCTGCCCCCCGCCCTTAGGGAAGAGGACGCCGTCATGCCATCGCCCGACCTTGCCGCCTCCGCGCCGGGCAGCCAGCCGCGCCTGCGGACCGTCCTCGCCCCCAATGCCGCGCCCCTCACCTTTCGCGGCACCAACACCTATGTACTCGGCTCCGGCAGCGTCGCCGTGATCGACCCCGGTCCCGATCTGCCCGCCCATCTGGACGCGATCCGCGCCGCGCTTGATCCCGGGGAGCGGGTCAGCCATATCCTCGTCACCCATCCCCATCGCGACCATTCCGCCCTCGCCCCGGCCCTCTCCGCAGCCGCGGATGCCCCGATCCTCGCCTTCGGCACCGCGACCGAGGGGCGCTCGCCCCTGATGAACAGCCTTGCCGCAACCGGGCTCAGCGCCGGGGGCGACGGGCTGGACCACACCTTCCTCCCCGATCAGCGCCTGAGCGATGGCGAAACCCTCACCGGTCCAGACTGGCAGATCACCGCCCTGCACACGCCCGGCCACCTCGGCAGCCACCTGTGCTTTTCCGCCGGGGCATGGCTGTTCTCCGGCGATCACGTCATGGGGTGGAGCAGTTCTGTCATCTCCCCCCCCGATGGCGACATGCGCGCCTATATGGACGCGCTTCACCGGCTCGATCGGCCAGACTGGGCGCTGTTCTTGCCCGGCCACGGCGAGGCGATCCCCAACCCGCAAGAGCGCGTTCGTACTCTCATCTCTCACCGTAATGACCGCGAGGCGCAAATCCTCGCCGCACTTCTCGCAGGCCCCGCCGATGCCGATACCCTCGCCCGCAAGATCTACGCCGACCTGCCGCCCCTGCTGCTGCCCGCCGCGCGGCAGAACGTTCTGGCCCACCTTATTGATCTGCAAGAGAAAAAGCGCGTCACCACCCCGTCCCCCTTGCACCCGACCTCTCGGTTCCACCCGATCTGACCCGGCAGATGCATTTTCTGCCGTTAGCCCCTTGCCGCCCCCAAACACCCTTGCTATACGGCCCACGTGTTCCGGCGTAGCTCAGCGGTAGAGCAGTTGACTGTTAATCAATTGGTCGTAGGTTCGATCCCTACCGCCGGAGCCAAAAATCC
>PNND01000209.1 GCA_013824045.1 Rhodobacter sp.
GGCACCCTTATCCCCAAGATATTGCGCAACCGGGCTGCACACCCTGACGTTCAAGGATCTCGGACATGCCCCTTCATCTTGGCCCAAATACCCAAAAGCAACCGCCGCCCCACCGCAATCCCGTCCAGAAAAAGCGTCCCCTCCCCGATGTCAGGGGAAGCAACGGGGTGGGCCTCTCCCCTTCCTGCCACCGCAAAGCTGCGCTAGCGTCCTCTCATGACCCCACCCTATTCCGGGCGCTGCCTCTGCGGTGCCGTCACCTATCGCTGCGATGCCCCGCCGCTCTGGCAGATGCACTGCCATTGCGAAAGCTGCCGCCGTGCCACCGGGGCGGCCTTTGCCTCCTTCTTTGGCTTGGCCGATGGTGCCTGGGCCTGGACAGGCACCCCACCCGCCACCTTCACCTCCTCCCCCGGCGTCACGCGGCAGTTCTGCCCCACCTGCGGCACACCGATGGGCTACCGCGCCGACCGTTTTCCCGGCGAGCAGCATTTCTACGCAGGCACGCTCGATGATCCCGCCACCTACACCCCCACCGCCCATGTCCATTTCGCCGAACATCTGCCTTGGGCGAACCCGCAGGACGGCCTGCCCCGCCATGATCGCTCCGATGACACCCCAGCGCGCGATTGATCCCTATGACTGGCCCGCGCTGCTGGCCCTGCTGCACCGGGCCTTCTCCAGCATGGAGGGGATCATCGACCCGCCTTCCTCGCTGCACAGCCTTACCGCCGAAGGCATCGCCGAACAGGCCCGCAAGGGCGAGGTCTGGGTGATCGGCCAGCCCGCCCTCGCCTGCGTCTTCCTCACCCCCAGACCTGACGCGCTCTATCTCGGCAAACTGGCTGTGGACCCTGCCCATCAGGGCCACGGCCATGCCCGCGTGCTGATCGAGCACGCCGCCCAGCGCGCACGCGCCCTCGGCCTGCCCGCGCTGGAGCTTCAGACCCGCGTCGAGCTAATGGCCAACCATGCCGCCTTCCGCCGCATGGGTTTCATCAAGACAGCCGCCACCGCCCATCCCGGCTACACCCGCCCCACAACCCTCACCTTTCGCCGCGCGGTGTGACGGGCTTTCCACCCCCACGCCGTCAGCCCCGCTCCCTCAGGGCCCGCCCCATCAACCCCCACCCAGTCAGCACCCAGCCCGTCAGCTTCGTCCCCGTCAGCGCCTTCTCCCTCAGCACTCTCCCTCTCCGCATCCGCCCGGCGCGTACATCCACGAATTCCAGCACCCCGGATCGGAGCGTTAACCTTAACGATCTCCAGAAGGACCGCCCGCTGCGTATGCACAGTTGTCTGCACTGCAGTGCTGCACTGGCGCGCTGAACAGCCCAAACCTACCCTCCGACCCTTGCAGAGGCAGGTTAACCATATACCTTTCGGGTCCACGGCAACTCACAGGCGATCCTCGCATGCTCACCCTCCTCGGCATTCCCGGCGCGCTCCGCGCCGCCTCCACCAACCGCCTCCTGCTGGCCGAAGCCCGCCGCGCCTTTGGCGAGGCGCAGCACACCGAGGCCGATCTTCGCCTGCCGCTCTTTGACGAAGAACTTGAAATCGCAGAAGGTTTCCCCCCCGGCGTGCTGGCCCTGCACGCCCAGATCACCGCCGCCGATGCCATCGTCATCGCCACACCCGAATACAACAAGGCCCTGCCCGGCGTGCTCAAGAACGCGCTCGACTGGGTCTCTCGCGTGCCGGGCGCGGCCTGGCGCGACAAGCCGGTCGCGATCATGTCCGCCGCCGATGGCCGCGCCGGGGGGGAACGGTCGCAATACTCCCTCCGCCTCTGCCTCACCCCCTTCCGCCCCCGCCTCATCACCGGGCCAGAAGTGATGATCGCGAACTCACGAAAAGCCTTCGATGACAATGGCTTACTGATGGATGAGCGCAGCCGGAAAACCCTTGCAGAGCTGATGTCCATCCTCCGGGCCGAGGCGGAACGCGCCTCCGCCTGACCCCACCTGTTCTCGTCCCCTCTTGCAGCACAGGGCAGCCGTCCCACAGGCCGGATCGCGCTTTTGCAAAAGCTGAAACAGGCGGCTCTTTGCAGATGCAGCATCGATTTTGTTCAAATTCTGTGCAACTTTACGGGCAGGACTTGGCAATTTCACGCCATCCATTTCACGGCCAGTTGAACGCGCCTTGCAGTCGGCTTCCCCTCTCCCCTATATCCGCCGCTGAGTCGCGCGGTCTGAGGCGCGGGAAAAAACCTTTGGGTTATAGACCTCTATGACGATTACAGGCACCACCACCTCCGGGCTCTCGCGGCGGGACTTCCTCTCTGTTGCAGGGGCGCTTCTGCCCGTTTCCCTTGTCGCCCTGCCCCACACGGCCTTTGCACAAGAAACGACCACCCCGCCTGCAGCCACTCTGGTTGCGGCAGCGCAGCAATTTTCCTTCGATCTGCTGACCGAAGAAATGCGCGTTCTCAGCACGCAGCCGCATGTCACCGCCGCCGCGCCCGAAGGTTTTCTCGGCGATCTGGATTACGATGACTATCGCTTGATCCGCTTCAACGATGACCGGTCCCGCTGGGCCGGGGAAAAGACCCGCTTCCGCCTTGCCGCCTTCCATATGGGCTGGCTCTTCCCCGAACCCGTCCGCCTGTTCGAAGTGTCGGGTGGCATGGCGTCCGAGATGCTGTTTTCCACCGATGATTTCGAATATCTCAACGATCTGGCCGCGCGCGTTCCCGAACACGCCGAACTGCCCGGCGTTGCGGGGTTCCGGCTGAACCATCCGCTGAACCGCCCTGACAAATGGGATGAACTGGTGGCCTTCGTCGGCGCGTCCTACTTCCGCGCCCTTGGCCGCAACTCGGCCTATGGCCTGTCCGCGCGCGGTCTGGCGCTGAACACCGCCACCGCCCAAAGCGAGGAATTCCCTCGCTTTTCCCGCTTCTACATGGAGCGTGACGTGGCCGGCAGCGACAGCGTCACCGTCTATGCCACGCTTGAAAGCCCCAGCGTGACCGGGGCCTATCGTTTCGTGATCACCCCCGGAACCGAGACGGTGATGGATGTGACTTGCCGGCTGTTCTTCCGTCAGGATGTGGCAGAACTGGGCGTCGCGCCGCTCACCTCGATGTTCCTCTTTTCGGAAAAGAACCGCGCGGAATTCGATGACTACCGCCCCAACGTCCATGACAGTGACGGTCTGCGCATCCTGCGCGCCGATGGCGATATCATCTGGCGGCCCCTGAACAACCCGCCGCGCCTGACCGGCAGCTATTTCGCCGAAACCGCCCCGCGCAAGTTCGGCCTGCACCAGCGCGACCGCAGCTTTGACAGCTATCAGGACACCGGCGCCCGCTATGAACGCCGCCCGTCGCTGGATGTCGAACCGCTGGGCGATTGGGGCAAGGGCAATGTCCGCCTTGTGGAAATCCCGTCCGATCTCGAAGCCAATGACAACATCGTCGCCTATTGGGTGCCCGAAGCCCCGGCCAAGGCGGGCGATGCTCGGGAATTCGCCTATCGCCTGCATTGGGGCGACCTTGCCCATGACTCGGGCGAACCGCTGGCCTATGTGTTTGAGACGCGGTCCGGCCATGGCGGTTTCGCCGGGGTCGAGATCCAGAAGGGCACGCGCAAATTCGTGGTGGATTATCGCGGTGGGCTGATCGGCCCGCTGGCCGGTGACACCGAACTGGAACCCGTTGTTACAATCGCCAACGGGGAAGTGACCAGCAAGGTGCTGGAAAAGATCGCAGACACCGATATCTGGCGTCTGGTCATCGACATCTCGGCCGAAGACGACGCTGTCGTCGAACTTTCGGCACATCTGGCGGGGTTTGACCGCCGCCTGACGGAAATCTGGCTCTATCAGTGGATCAACGCGAAATGATGCAAGTCGCGAAGCCGGAACAGTTCGACCTCGACCGCCTGGCCGAGCAATTGGGAAAACTTCCCGATGCGCCGCTTGCCATGCCGGTTCAGGAACTGGAAACCGCGCCGCATGCCAGTGGCCTGCTGGCCGCCCTTCGCCCGCGCTTTGCGCGCCTGCGGAAGGCCGGGCACTAGGCCGTGGGGGCCAAGGCCGCCCCTGACCGCCGGGTGTATGTCACACGCACCCTCACCCTGACGGCCTCACTTCTTGCCGCCGGGCTTGGTTTCATCGTCTTTCTGCAATTCGGCGCGTCGGACGGGTTTGACAGTTTCGATGTCCTGCGCGCCGTCCTGATCTTTGCCTCCACCTTCTGGCTGGCATGGGGGGCCTTCACTGCCCTTTTGGGCCTGACCTCGCGCCCGCCCGCCGTGCCGCGCGATCCCGGCCCGATCCGCGCCATGACGGCCATCCTTGTGCCCGTCTATAACGAAGACCCGGTCGCCACCTTCGCGCGCATCGCCGCAATGGATGCCACGCTCCGCGCCACGGGCTTTGGCGACCGCTTTCATTTCGCCATCCTGTCCGACACCCGCAACGATGAAGTGGCCGCCCGCGAACGCATCTGGTTCCTGCGCCTGCTGGCCGACACGCATGGCGAAGGCCGCATCTTCTATCGCCGCCGCACCCAGAACAAAGGCCGCAAGGCTGGCAATATCGAGGATTTCATCAAGCGCGCCGGGGCGGCCTATCAATATGCCATCATCCTTGATGCCGACAGCCTGATGGAAGGCGCGACGATGGTGGAAATGGTCCGCCGCATGCAGGCCGCGCCGGACCTTGGCCTGTTGCAGACCCTGCCCACGATCATCCGCGCGAAATCGCGCTTTGGCCGCACGATGCAATTCGCCGGGGCCTTCTATTCCCCCATCTTCGCGCGCGGTCTGGCCATGATGCAGGGCCGCACCGGCCCCTTCTGGGGCCACAACGCCATCGTCCGCGTCGATGCCTTCGCCCAAAGCTGCGGCCTGCCGGAACTGTCGGGCCGCCCGCCCTTTGGCGGCCATATCCTGTCCCATGACTATGTCGAGGCCGCGCTGCTCGCCCGCGCGGGCTGGACGGTGCGGGTGGATGACGATCTGGCAGGCAGCCATGAGGAAGCCCCCGAAAACATCATCGACCATGCCAAGCGCGACCGCCGCTGGTGCCAAGGCAACCTGCAACATTCCCGCCTGATCTTCGCCCCCGGCTTGAAGGGGTGGAGCCGCTTCGTCTTTGTCCAAGGCATCCTCGCCTATATCGCCCCGGTCTTCTGGCTGGCCTTCCTTGCGGCCTCCATCGCAGCGCCGCTCTTTGCCCCGCCTATCGACTACTTCCCCATCGAATACTGGCCCTTCCCGGTGATCCCGGTCAGCCAGGTGTCAAAGGCGCTGCTGCTAGCGCTTGGTGTGGGTGGGTTGCTGTTCCTACCCAAGATGCTGATCCTGCTGGATGCCGCACTGCGCCGCCGCGTGCGCGGCTTTGGCGGCACGATCCGCGCCCTGCAATCGACGCTGACAGAACTGCTCTTCTCCTCCATCACCGCGCCCATCTTCCTGATGTTCCAGACCCGCTCCGTCTTGCAGGTGCTGCGCGGGGCTGATGGTGGCTGGCCCGCGCAGACGCGCGGCGATGGCACTCTGTCCTTCCGCGATGCTTGGGCCGCCTCGCACTGGATCGTCACCACCGGCGCCATCGTGCTGGCCTTCGCACAGGCGCTGTCGCCGCAGCTGGTGCCGTGGCTTCTCCCCGTGACGCTGCCCATGGTGCTGGCCCCTGCCCTGATCTCATGGTCGTCGCGCCCCAGCCGCACCACGCTGTTCACCATCCCCACCGAACAGCAGCCCCCGGCCATCATGACCCTGCATGATCGCATCCTCGCCCGGTGGGAGGCTGACCTGCCTCATCGCGCCGCTGCCTGACCTGCGCGCGCGCAGCAATCTGCCGCTGCACCGCAGCGCCCCTTGCAGATCACGGCCAGAGCAGGCAAGACCCCCGCCAGCCCGGAGATACCCGGCCAATCGGTGACCCATGCCCGACTCTGCCAACCCCGTCCGGATACCTTCGGCCCGCGACCCCCGCCTTGATGTATTTCGCGGCATCTGCCTTGTGATGATCTTTCTCAACCACGTCCCCGGCACGGTGTTCGAGGAATTCACCTCGCGCAATTTCGGCTTCTCCGACGCCGCCGAAGGGTTCGTCCTGATGTCCGGCATCGCGGCGGGGCTGGCCTATTCCGCCGATTTCCGCGCCACCTCCATGCGGCTCTGGACCGGGCTCGCCCGCGTCTGGCGCCGGGTCTGGACGCTGTACCTCGTGCATATCCTCACCACCTTCGCCGCTCTCGCCACCGCCGGAGCCGTGGCGCTGTGGCTGGGCAATTCGGAACTGCTGTTCGAGAACCAGATGAAATGGGTCTGGCTCGATCCGCTGCGTACCCTGATCGGTCTGGTGATCCTGACCCACCAATTCGGCTATGTGAACATCCTGCCGCTCTACCTTGCCCTGCTGGCTGTGGCACCGCTGCTCCTGTTCCTCGCGTGGCGGTATCCGCTCTGGCTTATGGCCGTGTCGGTCGCAGTCTGGCTGGCGGCGGGCATCTGGCGGCTTGGGCCGCCAAATTACCCCTCCTCGGGCGTGTGGTTCTTCAACCCGCTGGCGTGGCAGGTGATCTTCATCACCGGCCTGCTCACCGGGGTGGCGATGAAAGACGGGCGGCGTTTCGTACCCATCCGCCGCTGGCTGCAGGTTCTGACGGGCATCTTCCTGCTCTATGCCGCATTCTCGGTGCAGTTTCCGGCGGTGTCAAAGATCACCGGCAACACGCTCTGGCTGGCCAAGGAAACCTTCCACCTACCCTGGAACCTGACCGCCTTCGACAAGACCTATGTGACAGGACCGCGCCTGTTGCACATCCTCGCACTTGCCTATTTCCTGTCCTCTTTCGCCTTCATCCGCCGCGCCTGCGCCTATTGGATTGCCGCCCCGTTCGAACTGCTGGGCCGTCAGGCCCTGCCCGTCTTCGCGCTCGGCTCGGTGCTCTGCATCGGATTGCAGGGGGTAAAGCATGTGACAGGCGAAAATCTCACCACCGACGCGCTGATCATCGCGGGCGGGCTTGCGCTGCAATTCGCGCTGGCCGCCGCGCGGCAATATTGGCCAAAGCCGGCAAAGGTCAGTTGAACTTTGCCGGGTCCGGCCCCGTCCGCTCGCCCGCCTCCAGCGTCGCGATGGCAGCCATCTCGGCCTCGGTCAGGGTGAAGTCAAACAGATCGATGTTCTCTGCCAGCCCCGCCGCGCGGGTGGATCGCGGGATCACCGAACAGCCCAACTGCACATGCCAGCGCAAGATAACCTGCGCCGGGCTGCGCCCC
>PNND01000293.1 GCA_013824045.1 Rhodobacter sp.
CCGCAACCGGGGGCATCCTCCTCGGCCCCGAATATCACTTCGATCTCACCCGCCCCGGCATCGGCCTCTATGGCGGCCAGCCCTTCGCGCAGGCCCACCCCACCATCACCCTGTCGCTGCCCATCATCCAGATACGTGAGGTCGCCGCCGGGGAAACCGTGGGCTACGCCTGCGGCTGGACAGCCACGAAACCCACAATCGTGGCGACCTTGGCCGCAGGCTATGCCGATGGCCTGCCCCGCGCCCTGTCGGGCAAGGCCACGCTCTGGGATGGCGACACGCCCGTTCCCCTGCTGGGCCGTGTCTCGATGGACCTCATCACCGCCGACATCACCCACCTGCCGCAGGTGCCGCGCAGCCTTGATATCTTGGGACCCCATCAGGTGGTGGATGACCTCGCCGCCATCGCAGGCACCATCGGCTATGAAATCCTCACCTCACTCGGCCCCCGTTACACCCGCCGCTACATAGACCGCCGCACCGGGGGGCAGGCATGACCGCGCTCACCACCCCTTTGGCCACGATCGGGCGGCCCGTGCTGGCAGCCCTTGCCGCGATCGGCCGAGTCGCGCTGTTTGCGGCGCAGGTCGTCAGCCACCTCCTGCGCCCGCCCTTCTACCCGCGCGAATTCCTCCATGCCCTGATGCATATCGGCTGGTTCTCGCTGCCGGTCGTGGGCCTCACCGCCGTCTTCACCGGCGGCGCGCTGGCGCTGCAGATCTATTCCGGCGGCGCAAGGTTCAATGCCGAGGCGGTGGTTCCTTCCATCGTCGCCATCGGCATGGTGCGTGAGCTTGGCCCTGTCCTTGGTGGCCTGATGGTCGCGGCCCGGGTCGCATCCTCAATCGCGGCCGAGATCGGCACGATGAAGGTCACCGAACAGATCGACGCGCTGGTAACCCTCTCCACCAACCCGATCAAATACCTCGCCGTGCCGCGCGTTTTGGCCGCCACGCTTGCCGTGCCGGTTCTGGTGGGCGTGGGCGATGCCATCGGCATCGCGGGGGGCTGGCTCGTCGGGGTGAACCGCCTCGGCTTCAACTCCACCGTCTATCTGCAGAATACCTACGATTTCCTGGAAACCTGGGATGTCGTCTCGGGCCTTTGGAAAGGCGCGGCCTTCGGCTTCATCGTGGCGCTGATGGGCTGCTACCACGGCATGAATTCTGGTCGCGGCGCACAAGGCGTCGGCGCGGCCACCAAAGCCGCCGTCGTGGGTGCCTCGGTCCTGATCCTCGCCACCAATTACATCCTCACCGAACTGTTCTTCTCCGCATGATCACGCTCACCGACGTCACCAAGACCTTCGGCCGGAACCGCGTCCTGCGCGGGGTGAACCTGACCATCCCGTCAGGCCAGAGCATGGTCATCATCGGCGGCTCGGGCACCGGGAAATCGGTGCTCTTGAAATGCATCCTCGGCCTCGGCCGCCATGACGGCGGCTCCATCACGCTGGACGGTCAGGATGTCACCAAAGGCGACCGCGATGCCTTCCTCGCCCGCTTCGGGATGCTGTTCCAAGGCGGCGCGCTGTTCGACAGCCTCCGCGTCTGGGAAAACGTGGCCTTCCGCCTGATGCGCGGCCCCGCCAAGCGGCCAAAGCTTGAGGCGCGCGAGATCGCCATAGAAAAACTCCGCCGCGTCGGCCTGAAACCCGAAGTGGCAGACCTTTACCCCGCCGAACTTTCGGGTGGCATGCAGAAACGCGTGGGCCTTGCCCGCGCCATCGCGGCGGAACCGGAGATCATCTTCTTCGATGAACCCACCACCGGGCTTGACCCGATCATGGCTGGCGTCATCAATGACCTCATCCGTGAAATCGTCACGGAAATGGGGGCCACCGCCATGACCATCACCCATGACATGTCCTCGGTCCGCGCCATCGCCGACCGCGTCGCCATGCTGCATGACGGTGTCATCCAATGGACCGGCCCCATCGCCGATCTCGACATCACCCCCGATCCTTACGTGCAGCAGTTCATCCACGGCCGCGCCACAGGCCCCATCGCCGCGGTGCGCTGATGCAGGCATGGGCGGAACAGGCGCTGGTGCTCCTGTCCGGCTCCGGCCTGATCCGCGGCCTTGTCGCCGCGATCCCCGTGACCATCGCGGTCGCAGCCTTGGCCGGCTGGCGGCAACGGGTGGAAGGCGCGGGTCTGCTCGCGCTCTTTGCCTGCGCCTTCTGCCTCTGGCTCATCCTGCCCTGGCATCCCCCCTATCTGGAACTGCAACAGTCCAGCCTTGTCTTGTCCATTCTGTGCTGGGTCTGGCTGGTCTGGGCTTGGGCGCGGCACGTGCTGGGCGAATGGCCTGCGCCGATCTGGGGCCATTGGATCGTGGGCACCTTCCTTTGGGTGCTGCCCGTCGCCGCTGTGGTGGTGCTTCTGTTGGGCTGATTGTTTTCCATTGGGAAACAATCGCCAGATCTTCCGTCCGTCTGTTTCATTGGACGTTCCAAGATCACGAAAACATTTGCCGAATCTCCCCTCCCTGCGCTTGCCTGTGCATCGTGGTAAAGAGTGTGTGAGTGCTGCCAATGTCCCCCGTCCTGTCCGGCAACCTGCGCGTTGCCCTGCGCGCCCTGCAATCGGCTGCTCATGGTCTGGTGGTCTTGCTTGCGGTTGCTCTGATCACGGCAAGCATCCTCGCCGCCCTTGGCTATCTGCCTTGGCCCAACCTCGCCCTTGCCTTCGGCGCTACAACCTTGCCCGATGCCGGCATGTGGGCGCAGCTTGGCCTGACGGCTTTCACAGGTCTGCTCTGCCTGTTCCTGCCCGCAAATTCCCGCATGGCCCGTCTGGAGCGCAGCCACCGCACCTTTGCCATGGGGCTGGAAGATGTGGCCCATGCCTATCGCATCGCCCATGCTGCCGATCGTGCCGCAGTCTTTGCCCTGTCCGGCGAGTTTGAAACCATGCGCGCGCGGCTGAACCACCTGCGCCAGCATCCCGATCTCGCCCATCTTGAACCGGAACTGCTGCAACTCGCCGCGCAAATGAGCTTTCAGACTCGTGATTTGGCCCGCACCTATTCCGATGCCCGCGTCACCCGCGCCCGCGATTTCCTGAAACAACGGCAAGAAGAGGTGCAGGCCCTCACCGACCGCATCACCCTCGCCCGCCAGACCACAGATGAGCTGCGCCGCTGGCTCACGGATATCGAGGCCGAGGAACGGCAGGCTGAACAACAGATCAAACGGCTGGAGGCGGACCTGCGGGAAATCCTGCCGCAACTGGGCTATGCGCTGGAGGCCGACGATCCGCGCGATGCTACTGTGGTCCAACTGCCCAAACCGGCAAAGTGACTTGCGCCCGGGCGGGCCTTCCCGCCCAATGGCACCATGCGTGCATTCGTCCTTCTGAACCTGTCCCTCCTGATCCTGTTCCCGGTCGCATGGTTTGCGCCGCTTTTGCGCGCGGGCCTGTTGCCGCTGTTCGGCCTGTCTGAAATCTCGGTCATCACCGGCCTTCAGGCGCTCTGGGACACCGACCCCGCCTTGGCGGCACTGGTGGCCCTCCTCGCCCTCGTCGCCCCCTATGCCAAGGTGATCGGCCTTGCCCTGATCGACTTCCACTTCCTTACACCCCGCGCCCTGCCCGCCCTGTGCCTACTTGGCCGCTTCGCCATGGCCGACATCTTCCTCATCGCGCTCTACATCGTCGTGGCCAAGGGCACCGGCTTCGGCACGGTGGAAACCGCTTGGGGTCTGTGGCTCTTCACCTCCTGCGTCGCACTGTCGCTGATCCTCACCCACCGCCGCCGCCCTTGAACCCACCGCCCCCAACCGATACCCAATACGCATGAGCAAATCCGCCCCCGCCTTCACCTGCACCGCCTGTGGCGCCGTCCACCGCAAATGGGCGGGCAAATGCGATGCCTGTGGCGCGTGGAATTCCATTATCGAAGAGGCCCCCCTCTCCACCGGCCCCAAATCGCTGGGCGCCAAGGGCCGGACCATCCCCCTCACCGATCTGACGACCGAGGAAACCCCGCCCCCCCGTGCCGCCTCGGGGATGGATGAATTTGACCGCGTCCTCGGCGGCGGCCTTGTGCCCGCCTCTGCCATCCTCGTGGGCGGCGATCCGGGCATCGGCAAATCCACCCTCTTATTGCAGGCCACCGCCAGCTTTGCCCGGCGCGGCCTGAAATGCATGTATATCTCGGGCGAGGAAGCCTCGGCTCAGGTCCGCATGCGCGCCCAACGCCTTGGCCTGACCGATGCACCCGTCTCGCTAGGTGCAGAAACCGCCCTGCGCGACATCCTCACCACGCTTGATGCCGAACGCCCCGACCTTGCGGTGATCGACTCGATCCAGACCATGTGGCTGGACACCGTCGAGGCCGCCCCCGGCTCCGTCTCACAGGTCCGCGCCGCCGCGCATGAGCTTGTCACCTTCGCCAAACGGCGCGGCGTGGCCGTCATCCTCGTGGGTCATGTCACCAAGGAGGGCCAGATCGCCGGCCCCCGCGTTGTCGAACACATGGTCGATACGGTGCTCTATTTCGAAGGCGAACGCGGCCACCAGTTCCGCATCCTGCGCGCCGTGAAGAACCGCTTCGGCCCCGCCGATGAAATCGGCGTGTTTGAGATGACGGGCGACGGTCTGGCACAGGTCACCAACCCCTCTGCCCTGTTCCTGTCGGATCGCGGCCAGTCCAGCCCGGGGTCCGCCGTCTTTGCCGGCATAGAAGGCACGCGCCCCGTCCTGACCGAGATCCAAGCCCTCGTCGCCCCCTCCAACCTCGGCACCCCACGCCGCACGGTGGTGGGCCTCGATTCCGGCCGCCTCTCCACCATCCTCGCCGTTCTGGAATCCCGCTGCGGCATCCCCTTCGCCGGGCTCGACGTGTTCCTCAACGTGGCGGGCGGCATGCGCGTGTCGGAACCCGCCGCCGATCTGGCCGTCGCCGCAGCGCTTCTTTCCGCCCGCGAAGATGTGGCCTTGCCGCCCGATATGGTGCTTTTTGGCGAAATCTCCCTCTCCGGGGCCCTGCGCCCGGTCGGTCAGACCGAAAACAGGTTGAAAGAAGCCTCGAAACTTGGTTTCTCACAGGCGATTGCGCCGGACCGTTCCAAACTTGGGGCGGAGACAGGGATGCGGGTGCGTCAGATGCCCGATCTCACGGCCTTTGTAGGCGAGATGTTCGGGGCGGGCTGATCCCCCCGGCAGGACAGGAGCAGGACGGCAAATGGAAGGTTTCACCCTGATCGACGCGGTTGTCGCGGGCGTCATCGTGCTTTCGGCGATCCTCGCCTATTCGCGCGGTTTCGTGCGCGAGGCGATGGCCATCGTCGGCTGGATCGGGGCGGCCCTGGTGGCCTTCCTCTTTGCCGCCGCCGTGCAGCCCTTGGTCAAGGAACTCCCCGTCGTCGGCGAATTCCTCGGCGACAGTTGCGAATTGTCGATCATCGCGGCCTTCGCTTTGGTCTTTGCCGCCGCGCTGATCGTGGCTTCGCTCTTTACCCCCCTCTTGTCCTCGGCCATCCAACGCACCGCTCTTGGCGGGCTGGATCAGGGCCTTGGCTTTCTCTTCGGTGTGGCACGCGGCGTGCTGCTCGTTGCTGTGGCATTCCTTGTTTACGACCGTGCCATCGCCTCGAATGCGATTCCGATGGTCGATGACAGCCGCTCGGCAAAGGTCTTTGCCTCCTTTCAGGAAAACATCGACGCGCAGATGCCCTCCGATGCCCCGGGCTGGATCGTCGCCCGCTACAACGACCTGACTCAGGTCTGCGTCGGTGAAGCGGCACCGGCCGAAACCGCTCCCTCTACCTCGGGCTGATCGCGGGCCAAATCGGATTACGCGCCTCTGCACCGCCGCAGCGCGGCAAAGGGGGCGTGACAGTCGCATGACAAAGCACTAGATCAGGGTCCACACCCATCCCCGGATTCGGAGGCCCCATGCGCCCCTTCCTCTCCCACCCCTTCGATGATGACAAGTTGAAGGAGGAATGCGGTGTTTTCGGCGTGATCGGCGTGGCCGACGCGGCCAATTTCGTGGCCCTCGGCCTGCACGCCCTGCAACATCGCGGGCAAGAGGCAGGCGGCATCGTCGCCTATGACCCCGAACACGGCTTCAACTCGGCCCGCCGCTTCGGCTATGTGCGCGACAATTTCACCAAGGCCGACGTGATGGACACGCTGCCGGGCGAGCTTGCCATTGGCCATGTCCGCTATTCCACTGCAGGGTCCAAGGGCGCGACCGCGATCCGCGACGTGCAGCCCTTCTTTGGTGAATTTTCCATGGGTGGTGCCGCCATCGCCCATAACGGCAACCTGACCAATGCCTCGGCCCTGCGCCGCGAGTTGATCGAGCGCGGCTCGATCTTCCAGTCCTCCTCGGATTCGGAATGCATCATCCATCTGATGGCCCGCTCGATCCAGAAGACCATCCCCGAACGCATCAAGGATGCATTGCGCCGCGTCGAAGGCGCCTTCTCCGTGGTCGCTATGACGCGCACCAAACTTATCGGCGTGCGCGATCCCTTGGGCGTCCGCCCGCTCGTCCTTGGCCGGATCGCTGATCACGGCTGGGCGCTGTCCTCGGAAACCTGCGCGCTGGATATCATCGGTGCCGATTTCATCCGCGAAATCGACCCCGGCGAAATGGTGGTGATCGAGAATGACAAGGTGGAAAGCTTCCGCCCCTTCTCGCCCGCCAAATCGCGCTTCTGCATTTTTGAGCGCGTCTATTTCTCGCGCCCCGACAGCATCCTCGGCGGCCATTCCGTCTACGAAACCCGCCGCCAGATCGGCGTGGAACTGGCCCGCGAAGCGCCGGTCGAGGCTGATCTCGTCTGCCCGGTCCCCGACTCGGGCACCCCGGCCGCCATCGGCTATGCCGCAGAATCCGGCATCCCCTTCGGCCTTGGCATCACCCGCAACCAGTATATGGGCCGCACCTTCATCGAACCCACCGAACAGATCCGCAACATGGGCGTGCGGCTGAAGCTGAACGTCAACCGCGCCCTGATCAAGGGCAAGCGGGTGATCCTAGTAGACGACTCGGTGGTCCGCGGCACCACCTCGCGCAAGATCAAAGACATGATCCTCGATGCCGGTGCCGCCGAGGTCCACTTCCGCATCGCCTCGCCCCCCACCGCATGGCCCTGCTTCTATGGCGTCGACACGCCCGAACGCTCCAAACTCCTCGCTGCCACCATGTCCGAGGATGAGATGCGCGACTGGATCGGGGTCGATAGCCTCAAATTCGTCTCGCTCGACGGCC
>PNND01000252.1 GCA_013824045.1 Rhodobacter sp.
ACCTGATGCACCTCGGCCTCCTCGGCCCCGGTGGTGGCGATCAGGATGTCCCGCTCCGTCTCGCGCGTGGGGTAATCCACATCGACCTGCACAAGGAACCGGTCCAGCTGCGCCTCGGGCAAGGGATAGGTGCCTTCCTGTTCGATCGGGTTCTGCGTCGCCAGCACATGGAACGGTCGCCCCAGCGGGCGGTGCTGGCCTGCAATCGTCACCTCCCGCTCCTGCATCGCCTGCAGCAGCGCGGATTGCGTCCGGGGCGACGCGCGGTTGATCTCATCGGCCATCAGCAACTGGCAGAAGATCGGCCCTTCCAGAAAGCGGAACGCCCGGCTGCCATCCGCCGCCGTCTCCAGCACTTCAGACCCAAGAATATCGGCGGGCATCAGATCGGGCGTGAACTGGATGCGGTTGCCCTTCAATCCCATCACGGTCGACAGCGTATCCACCAGCCGCGTCTTGCCCAGCCCCGGCAGGCCCACCAGCAGCGCATGACCCCCGCAGAGCATCGAGGCCAGCACCAGATCAACCACCTTCTCCTGCCCGATGAAACGGCGGTTGATGGATGCCTTGGCCGCAGCCAACTGTTCCCCAAGACCTTCGATCCGCGCGACAAGTTCGCTTGCTTCAGCCATGACTTTGCTCCTCGCGCAGTTATATGATCGCATTAGACCGAACTATCCCGTCCGGCACAAATGGCAAAAACAATGAGCGGACAAATGATCGTGAAACCCTCCGCCGAAGGTCTCGCCGCCTCGGCACAGGCCGTTGCAAAGAAGGGGCTGCCCCCAGTGCATCTGTGGAATCCGCCATTCTGCGGCGATATCGACATGCGCATCGCCCGCGACGGCACATGGTTCCATGAGGGCACGCCCATCGGGCGGCCCGGTCTGGTGAACCTGTTCTCCGGTATCCTCAAGAAGGAAGGCGACAAGTATTTCCTCGTCACCCCGGTGGAAAAGGTGGGCATCGTCGTCGACGATGCACCCTTCGTCGCGGTGGATTTCGATACCATCGGCGCAGGCAAGGATCAGGCGATCACCGTGACCACGCAGGTGGGCGATGCCGTCCCGCTCGACGCCGATCACGCTCTGCGCGTGGTGCGCGATCCTGCCACGGGCGAACCCTCGCCCTATATCCACATCCGCGCAGGGCTTGAGGCGCTGATCGACCGGAAATCCTTTTATCGCATGGTCGATTTGTGCGTTCATGAACGGATCGAGGGAAAAGACTGGTTTGGTCTCTGGTCATGGGGCAGGTTCTTCCCGATGATTCCTTCGGAAGACCTTCCCTGAATGCCCCGTTTCGCCGCGAATGTGACGATGCTCTTTACCGAAGTCCCGATGCTCGCGCGCCCCGATCTGGCGCGCGAAGCCGGGTTCGACGGCGTTGAGGTGCTGTTTCCCTATGACCATCCGCCGCGCGACTGGCAGTCAGCCCTGTCGGGCATGCCCGTCGCCCTGATCAACACCCACCCCGGTGACTGGGCCTCGGGCGACCGGGGCCACGCCGCCGTGCCGGGCGCGGAAGAGGTGTTCCGCGCCAGCTTCCAGCGCGCCGCCGATCTCGCGTCCACCTTGGGGGCATCGCACATCCATGTCATGGCGGGCGTCGCCCGTGGCGAACTGGCCGAGGCGACCTATCGCGACAACCTCGCATGGGCTGCCGAACAGGTCCCAGATATCGCCCTGACGATCGAGCCGCTAAACACCGATGACATGCCGGGCTATTTCCTCAACGATTTCGATCAGGCCGCCCGCATCATCGACGATCTTGCCCTGCCCAACCTCGGCATCCAGTTCGATCTCTGGCACGCCGCGCGCATCCACGGCGATGCCGATGCCGTCTGGGCCCGCCACAAGGCCCGCGTTAACCATATCCAGATCTCAGGCTTTCCAAGCCGTAACGAACCCGGCGGTGGGGGCTTCGATCTGACTGGGCTTTGCGCCGAACTGGACCAGACCGATTACGCTGGCTGGATTTCCGCCGAATACCTTCCCGCCCGCGCCACCGTGCATGGGTTGATGTGGCTTTCCGCACTCAAGGGCCGCGCAAGGCTGATCGGGGCATAAGCATCCGCTGACGGCCCCTTGTGCGCCCCCTGCCCTGACGGGTAAAAGAAGACCGCTGCAACGAAAGGTCGCCCCATGCCGATAGACGCCCCAGAAACCGAAGTCGTCACCACGTGGAAAGTGGCCTGCGACGGGGGCGAAGGCGCATTGGGCCATCCCCGCGTCTGGCTGACCATTGCCCGCGATACGGGCTGGGTCGAATGCGGCTATTGCGACAAGCGCTATGTGATCGACCGCGATCACGCGCATGACGATCACTGATCGTCAGCCGCGCCAAAGGCAGGACAGCCGCTTCCCCCCCAAGGCCCCGAAAAATTTTCGCCGAAAATTTTTCGCCCCACCGGTTTCCCTGAGAATTTTCACTGAAAATTCTCAGATGCGTCACCCAAGATTATTCGCAGAAAAATCTTGGGTTCTCGGCCAGTGATACTGGGACTCCTCCCCGTCGGCGCTGGCCTAACCCGCCCCGGTCATGCCATACCTGCCCCCAAGACCACCAAGAGCGGAGACAGCCAAGATGGGCTTCGGCAAGGGCAGCCACCTTCACCTGATCGACGGATCGGCCTACATCTTCCGCGCCTATCACGCGCTGCCGCCGCTCACGCGCAAGTCAGATGGCCTGCCCATCGGGGCGGTCGCGGGCTTTTGCAACATCCTTTTCCGCTATCTCGAAGGCAACAAGGGCCCCGATGCCCCCAATGGTGCGCCCACCCATGTCGCCGTGATCTTCGACCATTCGTCGGAAACCTTCCGCAACACGATCTACCCGCTCTACAAGGCCAACCGCCCCGAACTCCCCGAAGACCTGCGCCCGCAATTCCCGCTGACGCGCGATGCCACCCGCGCCTTCAACATCGCCTGCATCGAGACCGAGGGGTATGAGGCCGACGACATCATCGCCACCCTCTCGGTCGAGGCGACAAAGGCGGGCGGTGACGTCACCATCATCTCCTCCGACAAGGACTTGATGCAACTCGTCGGCCCCGGCGTGATGATGTTCGATCCGATGAAGACCCGCGCCATCGGCCCGGATGAGGTGTTCGAAAAATTCGGTGTCGCCCCCAACCGGGTGGTCGATGTGCAGGCCCTTTCGGGTGACTCTGTCGACAACGTCCCCGGCGCGCCGGGCATCGGCATCAAGACTGCCGCCCTCCTCATTCAGGAATACGGCGATCTGGAAACGCTGCTGGAACGCGCGGCCGAGATCAAACAGCCCAAGCGGCGCGAAGCGCTGATCGACAATGCCGATCTCATCCGCATCTCCAAGCAACTGGTGCAGCTCAAGGCCGACACCCCCCTCGACGTGACGCTGGATGATCTGGAGGTCCGCCAGCCCGACCCGGAGGCGCTGATGGGCTTTCTCAACCAGATGGAGTTTCGCACCCTCACCCGCCGCGTGGCCGATAGCCTGAAAGTGGCCCCCCCCGCCCCCCTGCCCGAAGGCAAGGGCACCGACATGAACCACCCCGAACCCGCCGCCAGCGCCGCGCAGCTTCCCTTCGATCACGCGGCCTATACGGCGATCACCGACCTTGCCACGCTGGACCAATGGATCGCCACGATCCGCGACCGGGGGTACGTGGCGGTGGATACCGAAACCACCAGCCTTGATGAAATGCGCGCCGAACTGGTGGGCATCTCGCTCTGCGTCGAGGCGGGGCAGGCCGCCTATATCCCACTCACCCACCGCTCCGGCACCGATGATCTGTTCGGCTCGGCCAAGTTTGCCGAGGGCCAACTGCCGATGGAGGCGGTTCTATCCGCCCTCAAACCCGTTCTGGAAGACGCCTCGATCCTGAAGATCGGCCAGAACATGAAATACGATTTCAAGATCTTCGCCCGCCACGGCATCCGCATCACCCCCTTTGATGACACGATGCTGATGTCCTCGGCCCTCCATGCCGGGCTGAACAATCACGGCATGGACGCCCTGTCGGAAACCCATCTGGGCCATGTCCCGATCCCGATCAAATCCCTGCTGGGCTCGGGCAAAACCGCCATCACCTTCGACCGCGTCCCCGTAGCAGATGCCGTGAAATACGCAGCCGAAGATGCCGATGTGACCCTGCGCCTGTGGCAGCACCTCAAACCCCAATTGCACAAGGGCCACGTTACCACTGTCTACGAAACCCTCGAACGCCCTCTCGTCCCCGTGCTGGCCGATATGGAAATGGCGGGCATTCAGGTGGACCGCGACACGCTTTCGCGCATGTCCAATGCCTTCGCCCAAAAGATGGCTGGGCTAGAGGCGGAAATCCAGGAAATCGCCGGTGAACCCTTCAATGTAGGCTCCCCCAAGCAACTGGGCGAGGTTCTCTTCGATCGCCTACAAGTGCCCGGCGGCGAAAAGGGCAAGACCGGGGCCTATGCCACCGGGGCCGATATCCTCGAAGACATCACCACGCTGGAAGACACCAACCCAAAGGCCGCCACTTTGGCCGCCCGCGTGCTCGACTGGCGGCAATTGTCCAAGCTGAAATCCACCTATACCGACGCGCTTCAGGATCACATCCACCCGGAAACAGGCCGCGTCCATACCTCATACTCCATCACGGGCGCGGTCACCGGCCGCCTCTCCTCCACCGACCCGAACCTGCAGAACATCCCCGTCCGCACCGAAGAAGGCCGCCGCATCCGCGAGGCCTTCGTCGCCCCCAAGGGCCGCCTCCTCGTCTCGCTCGACTACTCCCAAATCGAACTGCGCATCCTCGCCCATATCGCCGACATCCCCGAGTTGCAGCAGGCCTTCCGCGACGGGCTGGATATCCACGCCCTTACCGCCTCGGAAATGTTCAACGTCCCCCTCGATCAGATGACCCCTGACATCCGCCGTCAGGCCAAGGCGATCAACTTCGGCGTGATCTACGGCATCTCGGGCTTCGGCCTCGCCCGCAACCTCCGCATTCCCCGGGCCGAGGCGCAGGGTTTCATCGACCGCTATTTCCAGCGCTTCCCCGGCATCAAGGGCTACATGGACGCCACCATCAAAGAGGCGCAGGCAAAGGGCTTCGTCACCACCCTCTTCGGGCGCAAGATCCACACGCCGGAAATCAACGCCAAAGGCCCCACCGCAGGCTTCGCAAAACGCGCCGCGATCAACGCCCCGATCCAAGGCACCGCCGCCGATGTGATCCGCCGCGCCATGATCCGCATGCCTGCCGCCATCGCCGACCTGCCCGCCCGGATGCTGCTGCAAGTCCATGACGAATTACTGTTCGAAGTGGACGAAGACGCCGCCCCCACCCTCGCCGCCCGCGCGAAAGCGGTGATGGAGGCCGCCGCCCACCCCGCCGTCCATTTCAAGGTCCCCCTGATCGTTGAGGCAGGCCAAGGCCACACATGGGCGGCAGCCCATTGAAACAGCCCACCCCCCTCACCTTCGCCACGCAGGATGAATGGAACTTCTGGCTCTCAATGCGCCATGACAAGGCCGCCGATGTCTGGCTGCGCATCCCCAAGAAAGCCGCAGGCGAGGCCTCGATCGACTGGGAACAGGCAATGGAAGAGGCACTCGTCTGGGGCTGGGTGGATGCGCAAAAGAAACCCGATGGCCCCTTCCACACGCTCCACCGCTTCACCCCCCGCCTCCCCGGCAGCCCATGGTCCCCCAAGGCCCGCGCCACGGCGGAAAAGCTGATCGCGGGCGGCTGGATGGAAGAGCCCGGTCTGGCCGAGGTTGCCCGCGCCCAAGCCGATGGCCGCTGGGCCGCCGCCTATGCGGCAGAAAAACCCGCCGACATCCCCGATGATTTCCTCACCGCGCTGGCCGTCGCGCCTGCAGCTGCGCAAACCGCCTTCACCGCCCTGCCCGCCAAGGCCCGCGCGGCGCTGGCCTTCCGGCTGTCCACCGCCAAATCCCCCTCCGTCCGCGCCCGCCGCATTGCCGAATACATCGCGGGCCTCGGCTCTGACGCAGGCTTCAACCCATGATCACCACCTGGCCCGACCTCCGCGCCTTCGCGCTCGGGCTGGGCCTGCCCGAAGTCACCCTCGCCACCCCATGGGGGCATGAGGCGCTGAAAGCGCATGGCAAGCTCTGGTGCTACTGGTCCCCCTATGCCGACGCCGCCGTGTTCAAGGCCGACCGCGACGAACGCGAGATGCTGATGAAGGCCGATCCCGCTACCTTCTTCCTGCACCCGCATTACGCGCCCCACAACCTTGTCCTCGTCCGCGCGGGCCGCATCGATCCCGACTGGGCCCGCCCCCGCCTGATCCGCCAATGGCGCGAGGCCGCCCCCAAACGCTGGCTCAAAGACTGGGGTGCCTCCCACCCGCAACCCTGATCCCGTCCTTCTCTCCTGCCGCTTCATCTTGGCCCAAATACCCATCTTCACCCCGGCCATTCCCGCGAAACGCCCGCCGGTAAAGAAATCCCTGCCCCAGCGCCCGCTGCGTGCATACCAGATGCTGTACGGCGGGCTGCACTGCCCGTCTGCACCAGCAGCGGCACGGCCCTTTTCCGCATTTT
Organism: Rhodobacter sp.; assembly: GCA_013824045.1. Taxonomy (GTDB): domain Bacteria; phylum Pseudomonadota; class Alphaproteobacteria; order Rhodobacterales; family Rhodobacteraceae; genus Paragemmobacter. The sequence continues at coordinate 6,541 of PNND01000252.1, forward strand.
CCTATCAATATGATAAATGCACAGAGGTAGCTTGCCGCCCGCGATACGCCGCAAGACCGCCCTTAGCCCCGCTCTAGCCGCACTTGAAAACAGTTGTTCCGCGCCGACCGGACATGCACGAACGCCACCCCCGGCATCCCCAGCACCTCCGCCGCCCGCGCCGGAATATCCCCCGTCGCCACCACCCCCCCGGTGCCATAGACGATCCGCTCATCCGCCCCATAGCCCCGGACGATGTAATCGGGCGAGGCAAGGATTTCCGGCACTTCCGCCCGGCCCCCCGCCTCGCAAGCGTCAGCACACAGGAAGATCGGCCCCGTCTCTGCATAGGGCTGCAACGCGCCAAAAGGCCGATGCGCCAGCACCAGCATCCCCGCCCCTTCGGGGATCATCCGCAAGCAATGTCGGCAGGGGTTCCCATCCCCGTCCGACACCCGCCGTTCCGGCAAAAGCCCATAGGAATCAACGCCCCCCGCCTGATAGGCGCGGACAATCTCGGTCGGGATCGGAACAAAGCGCAGCATCGGGACCCTCCATCAAAGGCCCCCACCCTACCCGTCAGGCCGCCCTCCGGCGACCCGATCCTTGCGCTTTCAATCGCGGCTCAACATCCGCCCCAGCGGCGCACCACCCACG
>PNND01000090.1 GCA_013824045.1 Rhodobacter sp.
CCGTCATCGATGCAGTAGCGGGCCTCAAAGTCCCGCGCCCATTCGTCGGCGGGCGGGTGCTGCCAGCCGAACAGGCCCCCCGGCGGGCGGTTTTCATAGTCATGCGAGATGGTCAGGGTTTCGCCTGCGGGGAAGGTCTGCGTCCAGTGGTATCGCAGGATAATGGACCAGAGCGGCCAGATTTCCATGGGAATGCCGGCGGCGGGATCACCGTCATACACCTCAATCAGGCCCTGTTCGATGAGGGGCGCGCGTTCCTCGGGTGTCATGACATAAAGCCAGTCTGTCAGGCTTTTGATGTCGATCGTCAGGGGGATTTGGGCTGCGCGCAGGGTGGCGGTGACGTCGGTTCCGGGGGTGTCGTATTGTTCCGAAAGGGGGCGGTCGGGGGACCATTCGGGTTCCATCACTGCGATACGGTCGATGGTCAGGGGCACGGATTGGCCGTTCACTGTGGCGGTGAAATTCACGAGGTTCTCACGGTCGCTCTGGGGGATGTTCCAGTCGGAGTTCATCAGCGCCTGAAGCGCGATCGGGGGCAGGGGGAAGATCACCTCACCGGTCACGTCGCTGTCTGTCAGGTTGCGGAAGGTGTAGGTGACGCGGATGCGGTCGAGGCCGATGAAGAGGTCTTCGGACTCCATTGCGATTGCGTCGGTCTGGGCGAAGTGGAGACCTGTGGCGGATAGGCCGCCGAAGCCGTCATTGGCGAGGGCGGGGGTGGCGAGGAGATACAGGGCGGTGAAGGTGGCACGGAACATTGGGGGCACTCCTGACAGGTAGGTGGAGTGTGCAGGGGCGGGGGGGCGCGTGGCAAGTGTGTTGCCGGGGTTGCGCCGGGCCTGCGGGATGGGCAGGAAGTGGCGTGGGTGGAGGACGATTGGAATGAGAGCGGGGATTGCGGTGCTGGTGGCGGCCTATGTGCTGAGCCAGTTCTACCGGGCGTTTCTGGCGGTGCTGGCGCCGGTGCTGGGCGTGGAGATCGGGGCGGGGGCCGATGATCTGGCGGTGGCGTCGGGCGTTTGGTTTCTGGCCTTTGCGCTGGCGCAGATTCCGGTGGGTTGGGCGCTGGACCGGATCGGGCCGCGGCGGACGGCGTCGGTATTGCTAGGGATCGGGGGCGCGGGCGGGGCGGCGGTTTTTGCAATGGCGCAGGGACCCGGGGCGGTGACGGTGGCGATGGCGCTGATCGGGGTGGGCTGTGCGCCGGTGCTGATGGCGGCCTATTACATTCTGGCGCGGACCTATCCGGCGGCGGTATTCGGGACGCTGGCCGGGGTGATGATCGGCGTGGCATCGCTGGGGAACATCGCGGCAAGCTTGCCCTTGGCGGCGGCGGTGGAGGCGTTCGGCTGGCGGCAGACGCTGTGGGTGCTGGCAGGTGTGACGGGGGTGGTGGCGCTGGCGCTGGGCGTTCTGGTGCGCGATCCGCCGAAGGTGGAGGGGGCGGCTGGCGGGTCGCTGATGGACCTGCTCAGGATGCGGGCGCTGTGGCCGGTGCTGGTGATGATGGCGGTGTGCTATGCCCCGGCGGTGGGGCTGCGCGGGCTGTGGGTGGGGCCGTATTACGCGGATCTCTTTGGTGCGACAGCAGAGCAGATCGGGCAAGCCACGCTGGTGATGGGGGTGGCGATGGTCTTGGGCAGTTTTGCCTATGGCCCGTTGGAGCGGGTCTTTGGCACGCGGAAATGGCTGATCCTTGGCGGCAATGCGGGGGTGCTGTTGTGTCTCGTTGCCCTTGCGCTGTGGCCTGTGGTCGGGGGGTGGGTGACGCTGGCGCTGATGGCGGGGGTCGGGTTCATGGGATCGTCCTATGCCATGGTGATCGCGCATGGCCGGGCGTTCATCCCGCCGCATCTGGTGGGGCGGGGGGTGACGCTGCTGAACCTTTTCGGGATCGGGGCGGTGGGAATCGCGCAGGTGGTGACGGGGCGCATCCATGCCGCGCTGGCAGCGGGTGAGGGTGGGGCGGTGGCGGCCTATCAGGGGCTGTTCGTGTTTTTCGCGGTGATGTTGGCGGCGGGGCTGGTGGTCTATGCCTTTTCACAAGATCGGACCGACTGATCGCGGCAGGCGGAATCCGCTTTCACGACTGGCCGGGTTGGGGTAACAGGCCCCGTCTTTCGCTGAAGAGGACGGGTACAAGGAGAACCCCGATGGGCTACAAGGTCGTTGTCGTCGGTGCCACGGGCAACGTTGGCAAAGAGATGCTGAACATCCTCGCGGAACGCGAGTTTCCGGTCGATGAGATCGCGGCGCTGGCGTCGCGCAAATCGCTTGGCACGGAGGTCAGCTTTGGCGACCGAACTTTGAAGACCCTTGATCTGGATACTTTCGATTTCACCGGCTGGGACATTGCGCTTTTCGCCATCGGGTCGGATGCGACCAAGATCTATGCGCCGCGCGCCGCGTCGCAGGGCTGCGTGGTGATCGATAACTCGTCGCTCTATCGTTATGACCCCGACATTCCGCTGATCGTGCCGGAAGTGAACGCGGATGACGTGGTCCGCTACAAGAACAAGAACATCATCGCCAACCCGAACTGTTCCACCGCGCAGATGGTGGTGGCGCTGAAGCCGCTGCATGACCGCGCGCGGATCAAGCGGGTGGTGGTGGCGACCTATCAATCCGTGTCGGGCACCGGCAAGGAGGCGATGGACGAGCTGTGGAACCAGACCAAGGGCATTTTCGTTCCAGGTCAGGAAGTGGCGCCGAAGGTGTATCCCAAGCAGATCGCCTTTAACGTCATTCCGCAAATCGACGTGTTCCTGGACTCGGGCGAGACCAAGGAAGAATGGAAGATGGTCGCCGAGACCAAGAAGATCCTTGATCCCAAGATCAAGGTGACGGCGACCTGCGTGCGGGTGCCGGTGTTCGTAGGCCATTCGGAAGCCATCAACATCGAGTTCGAGGATTTCCTCGACTGGGAAGAGGCGACCGACATCCTGCGCGAAGCCCCCGGCGTGCTGGTGATCGACAAGCGCGAACCCGGTGGCTACATCACGCCGATCGAATGTGTGGGCGAATACGCGACCTATATCAGCCGCATCCGGCAGGACAGCACGATCGAGAACGGGCTGAACCTGTGGTGTGTGTCGGACAACCTGCGCAAGGGTGCGGCGTTGAACGCGGTGCAGATCGCCGAAGTGCTGGGAAGCCGTTGCCTGAAGAAGGGCTGATCGCGGTTTGAATGAAAGAGGGGCCGTCCCGTATGGGGCGGCCTTTTTGCGTTCTGGTGCCCAATCCCTAACAGTCTCGCGCGGATGAGAAAGAAGGTCAGGCCGAGGCCGGCCCGCTATGGTGGCGCGTGCCAACGGTCTGTCGGGTGCTGACCGGTTGCAGAGCCTTGCAGGCCGACCGTTTGCCCGGTGCTGGAGATGGCAGGGAATCGGTTGGTTTGCCGTTGCGGGGCGCGCCCGGATCGGGCCCGGAAAAGGCAAGCCGAACGGCAAGATCCATCCCTCGGGGCCACGGTCTTGCCTGATCTGCCCACATGAAGGGCCGTACTTGCCGCACTTTGGCGTGGGCGGGGCCCCGACGAAGGTATTTGCGTTACCCTTCTGTCCTGCGCAGAAATGCCCAAGTCGGATTGAGGTTCGCAGGCAGATGCCGTCTTTTGCAGGCGTAGAGAATGAGTAAGTGAGTGCTGAGAAATGATGAAGGTTCTTGCGATTACGATCTTCAAGACAACGTCAGAGCCCACAGAGATTGCTTTGCGCCGTGCTCTGGTCCGGTCGGAACTGGAAGACTTGTTCAAGGATGATCTTGTGGCCCACGACACCATCCTCAAACGACGCAAGGCCGCCCGCACCAAGCCGGGCTGCTTGGCCGCTTGAGAGGGACCTCTTGCCGGGCGTGTTTCAGAAACGCTCGGCGCGGAGCACTTGGGTATCCGTCACGCTGACCACGCCGATATGACGTTCCACGACCGTGAAGGCGGCGTCGAGCAGGGCGTCGAGGCGGTCAGGGCGTATGAGGCAGATCACCGCCACCATTCCTGCGCGGCCGACCTGGCCTTCGCGCGTCCAGCGGCCGGAGCGGCCGGAACCACCAAGAACGGGCAGAACGGTGAAGCCGGTCACCCCCGCGCGGGTGAGCGCGTCGGTGAGTCGGGTTTCCATTGGCGCTTCGATGATGATTTCCACGCGTTTGGCCTGATGGGTTTGCATGTCAGCCTCCGGTAAGGGCGGTGGCCACGGCGACATAGGCCGGGATGCCAAGGGTGAGGTTGAAGGGGAAGGTGATCCCGAGGGAAAGCGTGAGGTAGATTGAAGGGTTCGCATCCGGCAGGGCCACGCGCATGGCGGCAGGGACGGCGATGTAGGAGGCGGAAGCGCAGAGCGTCATCATCAGCGCGGTGCCGCCCGGCGAGAGGCCGAGAAGCAGGGCAGCGGCAAGGCCTGCGGCAGCACCTATGATGGGCATGATAAGACCGAAGGCCAGAACGCCGGGGGTAAGAATGCCGCGCGCGCCGCGCAGGCCGCGCCCGGCGACAAGGCCCATGTCGAGCAGGAACAGGCACAGCACGCCTTGGAAAGGCGAGACGATGAAGCTTTCGATCCGCGCCATGCCATCGGCGGCGGTGATCAGGCCGATGATGAAGGAGCCGACCAATAGCACGATGGACCCGTTGAGCAGGATCTCACGCCACAGTTCGGCATCCATGCCTTCGCTTTTGCCGCCCGCGCGGGTGACGATGAAGAGGGCGGAGATGATGGCAGGGGCCTCCATCGCGGCGGCGACGGCGACCATGTAGCCTTCGGCCGCGATGCCCTGCGATTGCAGGACGGAGGTGGCGGTGACGAAGGTGACGATGGAGATGGAGCCGTAATGCGCGGCGACGGCGGCCGCATCGGTGACCGACAGGCGGGTGAGCACCTTGAGCAGCGCGAAGGCGGCGAAGGGCAGCGCGAAGGACAGGATGACGCCGGCGATCAGCGCGGCGATGAGGCTGCCATCCAGACCGTGATCAGCGACGGCGACGCCGCCTTTGAAGCCGATGGCGAAGAGGAGGTAGATCGACAGCGCCTTTGCGGCGGCTTCGGGGACCGAGAGTTCGGACCGGGCGAGGGCGGCGGCAAGCCCGAGCGCGAAGCACAGGATCATTGGCGTCAGCAGGTTCGCGCCTGCCAGCGTCAGGATGTCTTGCATGGATCGGCCCCCTGTTGGTTGCGCGCAGTATAGGGGCGTTCACAGCGCTGTGAAGATGCTGCGCTGCGGAAAAGTGCGATGCCTGTGCCGGATGGGTGGCGTGGGGTGTTGAGGCCGGAATGAGTATTTGGGCCAAGGTGAATGGGCAAATGTGGCGCCTTGGCGTCTAGACCGGAACGAAGCCGTCACGGGTGGGGTCGAACTGTTCAAGGCCGCCTTCGCCCGTGTCTGTCCAGAGGCCGTGCAGGGTGAGGCGGTCATCTTCTACGGCGGCGCGGACGAAGGGGAAGGTCATCAGGTTTTCGAGGCTGATGAGGACGGCTTCCTTTTCCAGCGCGCGGAGGGGGTCTTCGGGTTTGGTCAGGGTGATGCGATCATAGCCGGGGCGGAGGATATCCATCCAGCGCCCGACGAAGGAGGATTTCATTTCAAGCTCTGGGGCATGGCCCGAGCACATGTCATGGCAGCCCTTGACCCCGCCGCAGCTGGAATGGCCCAGCACGACGATATGGGCGACGCCGATCGAGGTGACGGCATATTCCACCGCCGCTGAGGTGCCGTGATATTCGCCATCGGGATTGTAGGGCGGCACGAGGTTGGCGACGTTGCGGTGGATGAAGAACTCGCCCTCATCCGCGCCGAAGATCGAGGTGACGTGGACGCGCGAGTCGCAGCAGGAAATGACCATGGCGCGCGGATGTTGGCCGCTTTGCGCAAGGCGGCGGAACCAGGCCTTGTTGTCCTGATAGGTTGTGGCGCGCCAGCCATGGAAGCGGCTGATCAGATAGGCGGGAAGCGGCCGGGCCTGTTGCATGGGGCATCCCTTTGAGGTGTGTCGAGCGGCCTTGGTAGGACGAAGTATAGGAAAATTCGAGTGTTTATTTCCTTGCCCGGCAACCTTTCGTTCAATGGCATGAAACATGCTGTCCGCGGGTGTGATGCGTGCGAGGGACGGGATGGCGGGCAGGGTGGTGACCTTGCATCCGCGTGAGCGGGTGGATGAGGATGAGGGTGCGATCCTCGCGATCTTTGATCGGTTGGGTGCGGACCCCGGCGCGAAGCTGGTGACACGGGCGGTGGGCGAACTGGCGATGGCGGTCACTGTGATGAGCGCGCAGGTGGAGCGGCATGAGCTGGAAACCTTGCCGCGCGGGTTGAAGCGGATGCAGGCCATGGCGGCAGGGGTGGGCATGATCAGCCTTGCGCGGGTGGCCGAGGATGCGCGGGCGGTGCTGCTGCGCGGGGATGCCACGGCCTTTGCCGCCGTCTGGGCGCGGCTGGTGCGGGTGGCGGAACGGTCTTTGGTGCGGTGAGCGGGGCCTATCCGCGCGAGGCCCGGGCGGTTCCTGCGGGGAAGGTTGCAGGATGAGTGAGCCGATTTCTAGGGAACTGCCTCCCGCGCGGTGACTGGCCTTGCGGGGGCGAGGCGGCATTCATAGGGTTCTGGGGGAAACCACCTTTGGAACCGACGCCATGACCGATGCCGCGCTGCCCTATCTGACGCCCCAGTTTGCCGATCCCGCAGCGGAGGCGTTGCCTTTGCATGTGGTGCCCTCGGACGGGATTGACGCGCTGACGGCAGAGTTGGGGCCGGAGGCGGCGGTGTGGCTTGCGGCGACGGGGTTCAAGGGGGATCTGGGCGAACTGCGCCTGCTGCCGGCTTCGGGGGGTGGGCTGGCCGGAGCGGTGGCGGGCTATGGCACGGCCAAGGCGCGGCGGCGGATGCGGTTCGGGCTGGCCAAGGCTGTGGCGGCGCTGCCCGCCGGGGCGTGGCGGATCGAAGGGGAGTTGAGCAAGGCCGAGCGGGAAGAGGCGGCGTTGGGCTGGGTGCTGACGCAATATCGCTTTGGTCGGTATCGCACACCGAAGACGGACGCTGGGGCCTTGCTGGTTTGCCCGGAGGGGGTGGATGCGGCGCGGGTGATCGCTATGGCGCGGGGGGAGTTCCTGACGCGTGATCTGATCAACACGCCCGCGCAGGATATGGGGCCGGGGGAGTTGGAGGCGGCCTTTGCCGCGC
>PNND01000222.1 GCA_013824045.1 Rhodobacter sp.
AAACAGGCCTATTCGATGAGCGCGGTCGATGAGTATGGCAAGGTGATCGACGACATCTACGACTTTGCCGAAGCGCAGGGGTTCGAGATCGACGGCATCCTGCAGGAAGGCGGCGCGGGGCAGGTGGAGATTAATCTCGCTCATGGTGACCCGGTTGCGCTGGCGGATGAGATCTTCTTCTTCAAGCGCCTGATCCGCGAAGCCGCGCTGCGGCATGACTGTTTCGCCACCTTCATGGCCAAGCCCATCGAGGGCGAACCGGGTTCGGCCATGCACATCCACCATTCGGTGGTGGACATTAAAACCGGCAAGAACATCTTTTCCGACAAGAAGGGCGGCGAAACGCCCGAATTCCTGTATTTCATCGCCGGGATGCAGACACACCTACCCGCCGCCGTGGCGCTGCTGGCGCCCTATGTGAACAGCTATCGCCGCTACGTTCCCGATTTCGCAGCCCCCATCAATCTGGAATGGGGCCGTGACAACCGCACCACCGGCCTGCGCGTTCCGATTTCGGGTCCCGAGGCGCGGCGGCTGGAAAACCGGCTCGCCGGGATGGATTGCAACCCCTATCTCGGCCTCGCGGCGAGCCTCGCCTGCGGCTATCTGGGGCTGAAGGCGGGCAAGATGCCCCGCCCGGAATGCACGCAGGACGCCTATAACATGGAGACGGACCTGCCCTACAATCTGGGCGATGCGCTGGACTTGCTGGAAGAGGACGCCGCCCTGCGCGAGGTGCTGGGGGTGGAGTTCTGCAATGTCTATGACAGTGTGAAGCGCAACGAATACAAGGAATTCCTGCAGGTGATCAGCCCGTGGGAACGTGAGCATCTGCTCTTGAACGTCTGATGCGCCTGAACCTTTTGCACGCAAATGACCGGGCGGGGGAATATCCCCCGTCTTTCTATGCGGCCACACGCGCCGAATTCGCCCCTCTGCCCCCGCTGGCGGGCGAGGTGCATGCCGATGTCTGCGTGATCGGTGCGGGCTATACCGGCCTGTCGGCGGCCCTGCATCTGGCCCAGCGCGGCTACCGCGTGGTGGTGCTGGAGGCCCATCGCGTGGGCTTTGGCGCCTCGGGGCGTAATGGCGGGCAGGTGGGCAGCGGGCAGCGGCTGGATCAAGAGGCGCTGGAGGCGACCGTGGGCCGCGCCGACGCGCGCCGCTTGTGGGATCTGGCCGAAGAAGCCAAGGGCATGGTGCGCGGCCTGATAGCAGAGCATGACATGCCCGTGCGGTTCTATCCCGGCATCGCCCATGCCTGCTGGACAGCGGGCGAGGCGCGCGAGGCACAGGCCTATGCGGAAAAGCTGCGCCGCGACTATGACTATGATCAGGTCGAGACCCTGTCGCGCGATCAGATGGCGCAGCTCATCCCGTCTGGTGTCTTTGCGGGCGGCGAGGTGGACCGGGGTGCGGGGCATGTGCATCCGCTGAACTATGCCATCGGGCTGGCGCGGGCAGCGCTGGCCGCAGGCGCGGTGATCCATGAACGGTCCGAGGTGACGCGGGTGGATCAGGGCACGAAACCCGTGGTGCATACGGCCGATGGCCGGGTGACCTGCGATCACCTGATCCTCGCCTGCAACGGCTATCTGGGCGGTCTGGTACCGCAAGTGGCGGCGCGGGTGATGCCTATCAACAATTTCATCGTGGCAACCGAACCGCTGGGCGAGCGGGCGCGCGAGGTGCTGGCCGAACCCGTCGCCGTGGCGGATACGAAATTCGTGGTGAATTACTGGCGTCTGTCTGAGGATAACCGCCTGCTCTTTGGCGGTGGCGAAAGCTATGGCTATCGTTTCCCCGACATCATCCAGACCGTGCGCAAGCCGATGCTGGAGATCTACCCCGCCTTGCGCGATGTGCGGATCGATCACGCTTGGGGCGGGACGCTGGCCATCACCATGACGCGCAATCCGTGCTTCCTGCGCGTCGCACCGAACATCCTGTCGGCCTCCGGCTATTCCGGGCATGGGGTGGCGCTGGCCACTTTGGCCGGGCGGCTGCTGGCCGAGGCCACGGGTGGTCAGGCGGAACGGTTCGACCTGATGTCCACCCTGCCAACGCCGCGCTTTCCCGGCGGGGCGATGCTGCGCTGGCCAATACTGGTTCTTGCGATGACCTGGTACTCGCTCCGCGACAGGTTGGGGTTCTAGGCCGGGATTTCGGCGATTTCCCGCAGGCGACAGGGGGAAAATCTGCTGTCGTAAAGATGTCACTGGAAATGTGGCACCTGTCCCTTTACACAAAAACAGAAGAAGACTTTCAGAAAAGGTGCAGGCATGGCTCCTGACGGACAGACGCTCGCCCCCAATGTCTATGACTCCGAAGCGATCCCCGAAGCGGCGCGGGCCGAGATTGACCGCCTGCTCGCAACCGGCGATCTGTTCCGTTACACCGCCCCCGAAGGCGCACCCGTCGCGCTTCTGGAGGCGGAATTCGCAGACCTGCTAGGCGCGCGCTATGCGCTGGCCGTATCCTCCTGCTCTGCCGCGCTGTTCCTGTCGCTCAAGGCGCTGGACCTGCCGCGCGGGGCAAAGGTTCTGATCCCTGCCTTTACCTTCGCCGCCGTGCCCTCCTCGATCGTGCATGCAGATTGCGTGCCCGTTCTGGTGGAGGTGGGCGCGAATTATCGCGTGGATATGGCCGATTTCGAGGTGAAGCTGGCCAATGCATCGGCTGTCATGATCAGCCACATGCGCGGCCATACGTCGGATATGGATGCGATCATGGCGCTGTGCGATGCGCGCGGCATTCCGGTGATCGAGGATGCGGCCCATTCGTTGGGCACCACATGGAATGGGCGCAACATCGGCACCATCGGCAAGGTGGGCTGCTTCAGCTTTCAGTCCTACAAACTGGTGAATGCAGGCGAAGGCGGCATCATGGTGACCGATGATCCCGAGATCGCCGCGCGGGCGATCATCATGTCAGGCGCCTATGAGGAAAACTGGAAGAAACATCCCGGCCTGTCCAACAGCTGCGCGCATTGGCAGAACAAGCTGCCGCTGTACAATCTGCGCATGCAGAACCTGTCGGCGGCAGTGATCCGCCCGCAACTGCCCGAAGTGGCGCGGCGCGTGGCGCAAGGCCGGGCGAACCACGATTGGGTGGCAGCACAGCTGAATGGCAGCGAATGGATGCAGGTGCCCCCTGCCCTGCCGCAGGAATTGCGCGCGCCGGATTCGATTCAGTTCAACCTGACCGGCGACTGGTCAGATGATGAGGCGCGCGCCTTCCAGAAAGCCGCCAAGCGGCGCGGTGTTTCGGTGCAGGTCTTTGGCCTGTCGGAGGGCAATGCGCGGGCCTTCTGGAATTGGCAATTCCTGACCGATCTGCCCGAATTGCCGCAGACCCGGGCGATGCTGATGCGGGCCTGCGATGTGCGCCTGCCCGCGCGGCTGACCGAGCCGGAACTGGATTACATCGCCGGCGCGATCCTTGACGCTGCACGCGAGGTGAAGGGCTGAGGCGAAGAATTTTCGCAGAAAGATCGGAAAATCCTTCGCAGAAGGATTTTCGGACAAGGCAATTTTTTCCAGTGGAAAAAATTGGCGGCGCTACAGCACCTTGAGCGTGTCGCCCAACCAAGGCCAGGCAACCTGGGCGGGCGCCACAACCTGCGCCTGCAACAGAAGGCGCAAGCGGCCCGCCACTTCGGCGGGCATGTCGCGCAGCACACCGGCACGGGCCTGCAATGACAGGGTTCGCCCCAGCGGCTCGAACGGCAAGGGTCGCAGGTCCACGGCATCGCGAAACCGCGCGGCTTGATGCAGCGCCAAGGGCGTAAGGATCGTCCACCCCGCCCCGGAAGCCACCATCGCCAGAATGGGGGTATAGCTGTCGAGTTCGAATTTCGTGCCGATGCGGATGTTCTGGCGGGCCAGATGCGCGGCAATCTGGCGGCCCATCAGATGGCGGCTGGTGTAATGGATCAGCGGCAGACCTGCGAAATCCGCCACCCCTTTCGGCGCGATGGCCAGAAAAGGTTCGGCCAGCAGGGGATGCACCTCGCGCCAGCCTTCCGACACATCCAGCGCCGCATCGGCGGCCACCACGATATCCAGCGCGCGGGTGGACAGGCGTTCCAACAGATGATGGCTCGCCCCGGTTTCCAGCAGGAAGCGGCAGCCTTTCAACTCTCCGGCCAATTCGGCCAGCAGGCGCGGCGTCACTTCGGCATCCAGATCCTCAATCATCCCAAGCCTTAAAGTCGTCAGCCCCGAAAGATCCGATTGCGCCAGTTCCGCCCGCGCCTCGGCCTCGGCATTCAGGATCACTTGGGCGTGGCGGCGGAACATGGTTCCTGCCGGGGTCATGGTCATCGGGCGGGCGCTGCGTTCCAGAAGGGTCGTGCCGAGGGCTGCCTCAAGCGAGGATAGCTGTTGGCTGACTGCGGATGGGCTTACCCCCAGCCGCCGCGCGGCGGCAGAGATCGCCCCTTCCTCGGCGGTTGCGAGAAAGACCTCGATCCCCCAGAGCGTGACGCGACCCTGGCCTTCGGTCATGGGTCGCGCCCCCTTTTCCGGTCAGAGCTTGGAAAGCTTGTTCTGAAGCTCGGCCAGCTGGCGCTTGATCTGCGCCAGTTCTTCATCCTTGGAGCCCGCTTCTGCCGCTGGTTCCTCTTTCGTGTGCGGCGCGCCGGTCCAGCCCGGTAGACCGCCCATGAAGGCCTGCATGAACACTTCTTGCTGCTTGCGCATCGCCTCGAACCCCGGCATCGCGGCCATCGGGTTGGGCATGGAGGAGATGTTCTCCATCATCTTGGACTGACCATCGCGCAGCATTTCAAAGGAAGCGGCAAGGAATTGCGGCACCACGGATTGAATTTCGGTGGTGTAGGACCGGACCAGATCGGTCAGCACCCCGATGGGAAGGACATTCTCTCCCTTGGATTCATGTTCGGCCACGATCTGCAGCAGATACTGGCGGGTCAGGTCATCGCCCGATTTCAGATCGACAATCTGCACCTCGCGCCCGGCGCGGATGAAACCAGCGATGTCTTCCAGCGTCACGTAATCGGATGTCTCGGTGTTATAAAGTCGGCGGCTCGCATAGCGCTTGATCAAGAGCGGCTTGTCGGTATCGGCCATCGGCCACCTCCCCTTACGTTTTGCAGCCGCAGTGGCTGCAGTGCAGAGAAGCTTAGGCCATGGATTTGCAAAAAGAAAGGGCGGGCACTAGGCCCGCCCAATGGCGCCGGTCCGACAGGGAGGTGAACGGTCGGCGCGCTATCCTTGCGGATTACTTCGCAGCTGCAGCGGCTTTCTTCGCGGCGGTGGTCACTTCCGACGTCGCTTTCTTCACGGCGGCGGTTGCGTCTTCCGAGATGTCCTTGCCAGCGGCCAGCATCAGTTCAACGGTTTCCATCTGAACCTTCTTCGCCACTTCGGCAAAGGCGGCCATATTTTCAGCAGCCATTTCCGCGGCGGCCGAAGCGAAATCCGTCACCGATTTGGTGTAGTCGGTCGGCTCGGTCTTGGCCTTGGACACGTCGCTCAGCTTGGCCAGGGTGTCCTTGGTCCACTTTGCGGTGATTTCGGTCGATTTTTCAGCGGCTTCCAGAGCCACTTTCGACAGCTTCTCGGTCATCGCGGCTTGGGTCTTGAATGCGTTCTGCATTGCCGACGAGTCGACCGGGAACGAAGCCATCATGTCCTGCATGACTTTGGTAAGGTCGGGGGTCTTGGTCATTTCATCGCTCCTAGCGTTCCGGGCCTGAACCCGCTTCCTGATGACCAAGATATACATGCTGCAGCGCAGCAATTCAAGTCTTTTTCTGCAGTGCAGCATTGCGTCGCAGGAATGGGTCGCGCAACCGGAAATTGCGCGCCCGTTCAACCGCTTGGCTGGGCGGTCACATAAGTGCCCGGTGCCGGGGCAAGGATTTCGGCCCCCGAATCGCCCGGAACGCGCGCCTTGATCTTCTTGCCCGATTGCTTTGCAAGCCACTCGGCCCAGCGCGGCCACCAGCTACCCTTGGTGTAGGTTGCAGTAGCCTTCCAGTCATCGGGTTCGCCTGCCAGCGGGGCATCACTGGTGTAATGGCCATACTTGCCCTTGGACGGCGGGTTGATAATCCCCGCGATGTGGCCGCTTTCGGCAAGGATGAAGGTCTTGTCCGGCGATCCCATCTGCTTCACGCCGTTGAAGCTGCCCCGCCAATGGGCGATGTGATCCGTCTCACAGGCAATCGCGCAGAGCGGCAGCTTCACGTCCGACAGATGGATCGGGTGGCCGAAGACGGGAAAACCGGTGGTGGCAAAGCGGTCGCTCTGGCACAGGCCACGCAGGTATTCCACGGCCATCTTGGCGGGCAGGTTTGTGCCGTCGCCATTCCAGTACAGCAGGTCAAAGGCGGGCGGCGCCTCGCCCATCATGTAGCTTTTGATGGCGGGCTGATAGATCAGGTCGTTGGATCGCAGGAAGCTGAACGTACGCGACATAAAGAACCGCGACAGGATACCGTCCTGTGCCGACTGGCGTTCGATGCCATCGACAAAATCATCGTTCAGGAACACCCCAACCTCGCCGGGATCGGAGAAATCGGTCAGCGTGGTGAACAACGTCGCCGATTTCACCGATGCATCGCCCGCCTTCTGCAAATGGCCCAGCGTCAGCGACAGGGTGGTTCCCGCGATGCAATAGCCGACGCAATTGATCTGCGGCTCGCCGGTGATGCGGCGCACCTCGGCCATGGCGCGCAGGTAACCGTCGCGGATATAGTCATCGAGGCCCACATCGGCATAGCTGGAATCCGGGTTCACCCAAGACACGACAAAGACCGTAAAGCCTTGTTCAACCATCCATTTGATCAGGCTGCTCGCAGGCTTCATGTCGAGGATGTAGAATTTGTTGATCCAAGGCGGGAAGAACAGCAGCGGGGTCTGATAGACCTTTTCCGTGGTGGGCGTGTACTGGATCAGCTCGAACATGCGGTTGCGGTAGACCACCGCGCCGGGCGTGGTGGCGATGTTCTGGCCCACCTGAAACGCCTCGGGGTCGGCCAGTGTCACCACCAGATCGCCGGAATTGTTCTCGATGTCATGGACGAGGTTTTCCAGCCCCTTCACCAGACTTTCGCCATCGGTTTCCACGGC
>PNND01000009.1 GCA_013824045.1 Rhodobacter sp.
CGGTCGCAGCCGTGAGGGCAGGGCGCGCGGTCGGGGCCCAGAAGGGCGGGCAGGGCTGCCACCAGCGCACGGGCATTGCCGGCATTGGCGGTGAGCGTGCGGATGACGGCGGCCACGTCCACGGCATCATGGCCGGGATGCCAGCAATCGTAATCGGTGACCATGGCGACAGAGGCGTAGCAAAGCTCTGCCTCGCGCGCGAGTTTCGCCTCGGGCATCCCGGTCATGCCGATCACATCGGCGCCCCAGGAGCGGTAGAGGCGGGATTCGGCCAGCGTGGAGAATTGCGGGCCTTCCATGGCGATGTAGGTGGCACCCTGATGGACAGTCACACCCGCCTGACGCGCGGCGTCAGCGCAAAGGGCGGAAAGGCGGGGGCAGGTGGGATGGGAAAAGCCCACATGGGCGACACAACCCGCGCCGAAGAAGGATTTGGGGCGGGCGAAGGTACGGTCGATATACTGATCGACGATGACGAAATCGCCGGGGCGGTAATCCTCGCGCAGGGAGCCCACGGCCGAGACGGCGATGACATCGGTGCAGCCCAGCCGCTTGAGCGCATCGATATTGGCGCGGTAGGGCACATCGCTGGGCGCATGGACATGGCCGCGCCCGTGGCGGGGCAGGAAGGCGATGGGAATGCCTCCTAGGCGGCCGACCAGCACCTCATCGGAGGGTTTGCCCCAAGGGGATTTCACGCGGACCCAGCTTGCGCCCTCAAGCCCGTCGATCTGATAGACGCCGGAGCCGCCGATGACGCCGATCATGGTTTGCATGGATGCCCCCGCCAGTTGCCGCTGGGCAGCTTATGCCGCGATGGCGGGGTGGGAAAGGGGGCGCGGTTCAGGGGTTGTGCAGGGGCGATCCGCGCCGGTCCTGCCACACCAGCAGTGCGCCCAGAAGCAGGAAGGTGAGCCAGAGCAGGGTGATGTTCATACCCGTTCGACCCGCGCCGATCCGCGCGACGTCGATGAATGGGTAGGTATAGTTGCCGTCGGCTGCGCCCCGCGCGAGGGCATAGGCTGCATAGGCAAGCGGGTAGACTGACCACAAGACCGCATCGCGGTAGCGCAGCGAACCCCGCGGGCGCAACAGCAGCCAGAAGACGAGCATGGCAACCGGGGTCACATAATGCAGGAAAAGATCTGCGATCGGGTCGCTGCTGCTGAGAGTCAGCCGCCCGTTCAGCAGGATGAAATTGACGCCGCCGACAAAGGCCAAGGCGATCGTCACCCCGCCCAGCAGGCGCGGAGACCCGAAGGCGGGCCGTCCAAGCGCGATACCCGTCATCAGCACGGCGAGGATCAGATTGGTCGTGATGGTGAAAAAGCGCAGCATCGTCCAGATTGCATCGATCAGTGACGCGCTGCGCGGAAAGACCCCCGCGACCTGAAGGATCAACCCTGTCCAGGCAATCAGGGCGAGAAGTGCGGCGGTTGTGCGCGCGGTTGCAGATGCGATGACCATGGATCCACCCAAGATTGGGCAAAGCTAGCCGGAATGGCCTTAAAGCCAAGGGATATTCCAGACAGGCCCGTCGGTGCATGCTGCGCGGCCGGGCAAACAGCCGGCTATGGCGGATTGTGGGCCCGGCTGGGAAGGCGCGAGGGCGGCGTTCGGATGCGGATTATGCCTCGTCAGGGCGGCGGAGTTCCACGACGTCGCGCACGATGCTGTAGTCACGGTAGCCCAACCGGGCGACAGGATTGAAGCGGGTCACATCGAAACGGCCCCCGATCAGACAATCATCGCGCAGATGGATGCCTGTCACTTCGCCGAGGATCAGGAAATTGTCGCGGCCGCGCAGGGTGATGATGTCGATGAGTGCGCATTCCAGCGTGGCCGGGGCATCGGCCACACGGGGGCAGGGGATGGTGCTGCATTCGGCTTTGGCTACCCCGGCATGGGCGAATTCGTCCACCTCGGGCGGGAGGTCGGCGGAGGTGGCGGACATGGCGTGAAACATCGCTTCGGCCACGACGTTCACCGCAAAGACGCGGGTGTCGCGGATGTTGGTGAGCGAATCCTTCACCCCGGTGGAGGCGAAGGTGACCTGCGGCGGGCTGTAGGCGGCGGCGTTGAAAAAGGAATAGGGGGCGAGATTGTCGCCTGCCGAGCCGCGCGTGGAGATCCAGCCGATGGGGCGGGGCGTGACGATGGCGTTGAAGGGGTTGTGCGGCAGGCCATGGCCTTGGGAGGGGCGGTAGAACATGGCGCGGCATTTCCCGGTCGTGGTGATTTGATCCTGACGTATTCGCATGTTAGGCGCGTTTCCAGCAGATTCGGAGGCGCCCGCTTGTACCGTCTGGAAGAGGAAACCGAAGCCGACTGGTGGGAGGTGGAGGCGCTGTATGACCTGTGCTTTTCGCCGGGGCGGACGGCGCTTTCCTCATACCGTTTGCGCGATGGTGTGCCGACCGTGGCGGCGCTGTGCCTGACCCTGCGCGATGGGGATGGCATCATGGCGGCAGCGATCCGCTATTGGCCGATCGAGGTGGGGGGACAGGATGCGCTGCTGCTTGGCCCGGTCGCCGTGCATCCCACCCGGCAGGGTGAGGGGCTAGGGGGCCTGTTGATCAACGAAAGCCTGGCTGAGGCGCGGCGTCTTGGCTGGGAGCGGGTGATGCTGGTGGGCGATGCGCCCTATTATTCGCGCTTTGGCTTTGCCAAGCTGGAGGGCGTGGAGATGCCGCCCCCCACCAACCCCGACCGGGTGCTGGGCTTTGCGCTGAAGACCGGGGCATGGGATGGCGTGACGGGCGCGGTCACGAAGGCGACCTGAGGCTTGCGGTGGGGCGCATCCGGCCCCACATTCAGCATATGGAAAACCTGCCCGCTATTGCCGCCCCTGACCGCAGCACTGAGATCAAGGCGCTGGCGCGCCGATACCGGCGCGCGAACGGGCCGGTGATGACGCTGGTCAACAAGTTGGGCGGGTCGCTGGAGGATAAGCTGAGCGCGCTGCCCGATGGGGTGCGTGCGCAGATTGCCGTGGTGACGGAGCGCGCGCTGTTGGCCGCGCATGGCATGGCCGGGGCCGGGGACCGCGCGCCGGATCTGGGGCGGCAGGGGCCTATGGCGGCGGCCATGCTGACAGGCGCGGTGGGTGGCGCGGGGGGGCTGGCCACATCGGTGGCGGAATTGCCCATAACCATCACAGTGATCCTGCATGCTATTCGACGCGCGGCCCGTGAGGCGGGGTATGATCCCGACGACCCAGTGATCCGGGCGGAATGCTTGCGGGTCTTCTCGGCCGGTAGCCCGCTGGCATCGGATGATGGGATCAACACCTCGTTCCTGTCGGCGCGACTGACGGTGACGGGACCGGCCATCGCGCAGCTTGCGCG
Source organism: Rhodobacter sp. (assembly GCA_013824045.1). Classification (GTDB taxonomy): domain Bacteria; phylum Pseudomonadota; class Alphaproteobacteria; order Rhodobacterales; family Rhodobacteraceae; genus Paragemmobacter. The sequence goes on from PNND01000009.1 coordinate 3,348, forward strand.
CAGCGTGGCGCCGCGCCTTGCCGCTGCGCTGGGCCAGAAGCTGGCCACGCAGGCGGTGCCGGTGCTGGGCGCGGTGGCAGGGGCCACGTTGAACGCGGCCTTCCTGCGCTATTACCGTGAGATGGCCGAGATCCGCTTTGCCCTGCTGCGGCTGGCCGAACAGCACGGGGCAGAACCGATCCTTACGGCCTTTGCCGATGCGGTGACGCCGCCCAAGGTGACGAAGGCCTGACCGCCTTTCGCCCCTTCCATTCTTCTCTGTTCAAATACCCTCAGGGGGTGAATTGGCGCGAAGCGGCAAGAGGGGGCGGAACGCCCCTTTTTCTTTTGCCACTCACTCCGGCTGGTTCGACAGCCAGTCCATCAACGCAGGCCGCACGCTTTCTGCCCCGTCTGCCATGGCGCGGTCGATGACCCGGCGCGCGTCGTTCAGGTCCACCCGGCGGAGCAGGGCCTTGACCGGGCCGATTGAGGCCGGGCGCATCGACAGGGCGCGCAGGCCGAGGGCGGCGAAGGCCAGCGCCTCGACCGGGCGGCCCGCATCTTCGCCGCAGAAGGACAGCGGCGTGCCCGTTTCCGCGCAACGGCCGATGATATGGGTCAGGAAGTGCAGAAAAGAGACGTTGAGCGTGTCATAGCGGCGGCGGACGCGTTCATTTTCGCGGTCGGCGGCGAAGAAGAACTGTTTGAGGTCATTGCCGCCGATGGAGACGAAATCTGTCAGCTCGAAAAAGGCGCGCGGGGCATAGGCGAGGCTGGGGGTTTCCAGCATGGCGCCGATTTCCACCCGTTCGGGGACGGGATGGCCAAGGCTGCGCTCGCGGTGCAGTTCCTTGAGCACCTGCGCGCGGGCGGTTTGGAATTCGGACAATTCGGTGATGAAGGGGAACATCACCGTCAGCGCGCGGCCGTTTGAGGCGCGGATCAGCGCCTGCAACTGCATCCTGAGCACGCCGGGTTTGTCCAGCCCCACACGGATGGCGCGCCAGCCCATCGCGGGGTTGGGCTCATCCTGCGGCTTCATGTAGGGAAGCACCTTGTCGGACCCGATATCCAGCGTGCGGAAGGCCACGCGCTTGCCTTTGGCCGCGTCGATCACACGGGCATAGAGGGCCGCGAGTTCGGCGCGCTGGGGCATCTTGTTGCGCACAAGGAATTGCAGCTCGGTGCGGAACAGGCCTACGCCTTCGGCGCCGGACCCATCAAGGCTGGGCAGATCGGCCATCAGGCCTGCGTTCATCATCAGCGTGGTGACCGTGCCACAGGCCGAAACGGCGGGCAGGCCGCGCAGCGAAGCATAGCGCTGCTGGGCGGCGGCCTGCATGGCGATCTTGTCGCGGAAGGCGCGGGCGACGGTTTCTTCGGGGCGCAGGTGCACGATGCCCTGATCCCCGTCGACAAGGATCTGGTCGCCATTCAGCGCCTCGGTCACGATACGGGTGGCGTGGATGACCAGCGGGATCGCCAGCGCCCGCGCCACGATAGCGGCATGCGACCCAACCGAGCCTTCCTCCAGCACCACACCCTTGAGCTTGCGGCCATATTCCAGCAATTCCGCAGGGCCGATGTTTCGCGCCACGAGGACCGGGTTGTCGGGCATTTCCGCGCCCGTATCGGCGCCTTGTCCCGTCAGGATGCGCAAAAGGCGGTTGGAGAGGTCATCCAGATCGTGCAGGCGTTCGCGCAAGTACGCATCGGGCACCTGTTCCAGACGGGCGCGGGTGGCGGACTGTTCCTTTTCCACCGCCGCCTCGGCCGAGAGGCCGCGCGCGATGTCATCTTCCATCCGCTTTAGCCAGCCGCGCGAATTGGCGAACATGCGGTAGGCTTCGAGCACCGCCTTCTGGTCCTTGTCGAGGCTTTCGGCAGATAGCAGATCATCGACGGAGACGCGCAGCTTGCCCACGGCTTCGCGGATGCGGTCAATTTCGGTCAGTGGGTCATCGGCCACGGGGTTCGTGACCACCACGCGGGGTTCGTGCAGCCAGACGCGGCCTTCGGCAGCGCCTTCCTGCCCGGTGCCGCCCCGGACCATCACCGATTGCTTGTGCAGGGCGCGCATCCCGTCGACATCGCCGTTGAAGACGCCAAGTTCCGTCATTTCGGCCAGCACCATGGCCACGACTTCGAGGGCGTAGATCTCATCCTCGGAAAACTCGCGTGCGGTCTTGGACTGGACGACCAGCACGCCCAGCTTTTCGCCCACCCTCTGGATCGGGACGCCGAGGAAGGAGGAGTAAAGCTCTTCGCCCGTTTCGGGCATGTAGCGGAAGCCCTTCTCGGACGGGGCATTGGCGGTGTTGATGGGCAGGCCGTTGCGGGCGACACGGCCCACGAGTCCTTCGCCCAGCTTCATCCGGGTCTGGTGGACGGCCTCTTTCTTCAGCCCTTCGGTCGCGCAAAGCTCTAGCGTTTCGGGGTCGCGGAAGAGGTAGATCGAACAAACCTCGGTTCCGATGGAATCCGCGATCAGATGGGTGATCCGGTCAAGCCTGTCCTGCCCGCCGCCGGTGGTGGCGAGCGTGTCGCGCAACCGGCGCAGGAGTTTGCGGCTTTCACTTTCGGTCCGTTCTGGCATTTGCGGGGCTTTCCTCTTGCCCCTTATAGAGCACATGGCCCGGGGAAATGGAAAGCCCCGGCTGCGCGGGCCGGGGCTTGCGTGCTGTGCGCGGTGATTGGGCCTCTGGCCTGCCGAAAAAAGCGGCGCCGGTCAGGCCCTTGGATCACGCCTTGTCGAGATCAAACACATCGTGCAGCGCCTGCACGGCCAGTTCCATATACTTGCGGTCGATCAGGACGGAGATCTTGATCTCGGAGGTCGAGATCACCTTGATGTTCACGTTTTCCTTCGACAGAGCCTCGAACATGCGGGCGGCCACACCCGTGTGGGAGCGCATGCCGATGCCCACGACGGACACCTTGGCGACATCGGTATCGACGATCAGTTCGTCATAGGCGATCTGGCCTGCGGCCTTGGCGTCTTCCATCGCCTTGCGGGCACGTTCGACCTGATTGATCGGGCAGGAAAAGGTCATGTCCGTGACGGCGCCGGGATGGGCGTCGTCATAGTCCTTTTCGCTGATGTTCTGAACGATCATGTCGACATTCACGCCCGCATCGGCCAGCGGGCCGAAGATGGCGCTGGCCACGCCGGGGCGATCCTCGATGGTGAAGAGGGTGATCTTGGCCTCTTCGCGGGAAAAGGCGACGCCAGAGACGACTTTCGATTCCATGATTTCCTCCTCGTCGCAGACCAGGGTTCCCGAGGTCTCGTCGGTATCTTCAAAGGATGACAGCACGCGCAGGCGCACCTTGTAGCGCATCGCCAGTTCGACGGAGCGGGTTTGCAGCACCTTGGCCCCGAGGGAGGCCAGTTCCAGCATTTCCTCGAACGCGATCTTGTCGAGCTTGCGGGCCTTGCGACTGACGCGGGGGTCGGTGGTGTAGACGCCGTCGACATCGGTGTAGATGTCGCAGCGTTCCGCGCCGAAAGCGGCGGCGAAGGCGACGGCGGTGGTATCAGACCCGCCCCGCCCAAGGGTGGTGACGCGGCCTTCGGGCGAGAGGCCCTGAAAGCCCGCGACGACGGCAACCTTGAAGCCTTCGGCGAATTTCGCGTCGATATTGGCGCGGGGGATATCCACGAAACGGGCCGAGCCGTGCTGTGCAGTGGTCTGGATCGGCACCTGCCAGCCCTGCCAGGACCGCGCGGGGATGCCCATTTCCTGAAGG
>PNND01000164.1 GCA_013824045.1 Rhodobacter sp.
CCAGACCGGTTTCCTGATCGACCATCTTCATGCCGAGGCGGACCTTGCCGCGGTCGTCGAAGCCGAGGAGTTTCACCTTCACTTCCTGACCTTCCTTCAGATGCTCGTTCGGATGGTTCAGGCGCTTGTTCGCGATTTGCGACACATGCACCAGACCGTCGCGCTTGCCGAAGAAGTTCACGAAGGCACCGAAATCCACCAGCTTGACGACCTTGCCGGTGTAGATTTTGCCCTCTTCGGGTTCGGCCACGATGGACCAGATCATGTCATAGGCGCGCTTGATCGCATCGGCCGAGGACGAGGCGATCTTGATGATGCCATCATCGTTGATATCGACCTTGGCGCCGGACAGTTCCACGATCTCGCGGATGACCTTGCCGCCCGAACCGATGACCTCACGGATTTTGTCCGTGGGGATCTGCAGGGTTTCGATCTTGGGTGCGTATTCGCTGAAGCCCTGCGGGGCCGACAGCGCCTTGTTCATCTCGCCCAGAATGTGCAGGCGGCCGTCTTTGGCCTGTGCCAGCGCCTGTTCCATGATCTCGGGCGTGATGCCCGCGACCTTGATGTCCATCTGGAGCGAGGTGATGCCGTTTTCGGTACCCGCTACCTTGAAGTCCATGTCGCCCAAGTGATCCTCGTCGCCGAGGATGTCGGTCAGCACGGCCCAGCGGCCATCATCTTCCAGGATCAGACCCATGGCCACGCCAGCGACCGGCGCTTTCAGCGGAACGCCCGCATCCATCATCGACAGCGAACCGCCGCAGACCGATGCCATCGAGGAGGAGCCGTTGGATTCCGTGATCTCGGATACCACACGCACCGTGTAGGGGAAATCGGTCGGTGCGGGCAGGACAGCCTGCAGCGCGCGCCATGCCAGTTTCCCATGGCCGATTTCGCGGCGGCCGGGCGAACCCACGCGGCCAACTTCGCCCACCGAATAGGGGGGGAAGTTGTAATGCAGCAGGAAGTTGGAGCGCGAATTGCCGTGCAGCGCGTCGATGATCTGCTCATCTTCGCCGGTGCCCAGCGTGGTGACGACAAGCGCCTGCGTTTCTCCGCGGGTGAAGAGGGCCGAGCCGTGGGTACGCGGCAGAATACCGGTTTCCGACACGATGGAACGGACGGTCTTGTTGTCGCGTCCGTCGATACGGGCACCACCATTGATGATGTCGCCGCGCAGGATCGAGGATTCCAGCTTCTTGATCGCCGAGCCGAGGTTGATGTCGGCAAGGTCTTCTTCCGACAGCGCACCCTTGATGGCGGTCACGGCGGCAGAGATCGCATTGGTGCGGTCCTGCTTGTCCTTGATCGCAAAGGCGGCGCGCATCTGGGTTTCGCCAGCGGCTTTGACGCGTGCATAAAGGGCCGAGTAATCGGGCGCTTCAAAGTTGAAGGGCTCTTTCGCGGCATCTTCGGCCAGATCGATGATCAGGTCGATCACCGGCTGCATCCCGGCATGGCCAAACTTCACCGCGCCGAGCATTTCGGCTTCGGTCAGTTCATAGGCCTCGGATTCCACCATCATCACGGCGTCTTTGGTGCCGGCGATGACCAGATCAAGGCGCTGATCGGGGTTGTTGCGCAGGTTCTGCAGATCGTCGACCGACGGGTTCAGCACGTATTCGCCATTCGAGAAGCCGACGCGCGCCGCGCCGATCGGGCCCATGAAGGGCACGCCGGAAATCGTCAGCGCGGCCGAGGCGGCGATGATGGCGACGATGTCGGGTTCGTTGTGCAGGTCATGCGACAGCACAGTGCACATGACGAGGACTTCGTTCTTGAAGCCATCGACGAAGAGCGGGCGGCACGGACGGTCGATAAGGCGCGACGTCAGCGTTTCCTTTTCCGAAGGACGCGCCTCGCGCTTGAAAAAGCCGCCCGGAATCTTGCCGGCGGCATAGTATTTTTCCTGATAATGCACGGTCAGAGGGAAAAAGTCCTGCCCCGGCTTTGCGCTTTTCGCAAAGGTGACGTTGGCCATGACCGAGGTTTCGCCAAGGGTGGCGATCACGGTGCCGTCGGCCTGACGGGCAACCTTCCCGGTTTCCAGGGTAAGCGTTTCACCGCCCCACTGGATGGATTTCTTGATAACGTTGAACATCAGCGGATCCTATCTGGAGGATGTCGGCCCCTGCCGACCCTCCGTTTTCATGGCGGCCCCATTGCCGCCGCCCCCTATCCTTCGCATGTGGCCGGGGGCATGGCCTCACGTCGCAGATGGGGGGCGCATACAGGAAAACAGGGGGTTTGGAAAGCACCGAGTGGGGCGTGGGCGCAAGCGGAGTTTGACGCAAACTCCGCGGCGGTTTCTGACGCAGAAACCGGGAATTCGAACGTATGGCAGGGGTCAGGCGGAATTTGTGGCAAATTCCGTCGCGATTTCTGCGTAAGAAATCGCCAAGGTCGGACCGGCTTCGCCAGAAATGCAAAACGCCCACGACCTTGCGGGTCGCGGGCGTTCGGGCAACCCTTGCGGGATGGTCAGCGACGCAGGCCGAGACGGCCGATCAGCGACGTGTAACGCGCCTCATCCTTGGTCTTGAGGTAATCCAGCAGCTTGCGGCGCTGGGCCACGAGCATCAGAAGGCCACGGCGCGAGTGGTTGTCCTTCTTGTGGGTCTTGAAGTGTTCGGTCAGCGTCGCGATGCGCGACGACAGGATCGCAACCTGCACTTCGGGCGAACCGGTGTCGCCTTCCTTGGTTGCGTAGTCTTTGATAACGCGGGCTTTTTCTTCGACAGTGATCGACATCGGATATCTCCTGTTCAGAGGGTGAAGGCGCAAGCCGGGATGTCGTCCAGCAAGGCCGATAGAACCACCGCGAGTCGGCTGACCCGGGCGGATGGCGGCGTATAGGGGAAAACGGCTTGAAAGAAAAGTGTCAAACAGTGGTGCGATTAACCACGCCTGTGGAATCCCGGCGCTTTGCCCGCCGGGAAGCTGGAACGAAAAGGGTGATTCTGGCATAGTGTCATGGGGTGATGCGGGCTGGGGGGCCTGTATTTCGTGGTCTGTGTAAGGGGTGCCATCCATGTTTGGATTGCTCGGGTTGGTTGGGCTTGTCGTTGCGGGAATGGTGGCGGATGTCACCGCGAATTCCGGATCCAATGATGACGATCCCGAAGCGGATATCGACGACGGCGATGTTGTCGCGCCCGCCGATGAGGCGGCGACGGCCGATCTTCTGGCTTTGTCCTTTGGCGACACCAATCCCGATGGCATGCCGACCAGTGATGACATCCCCGACGCGCCGGATGCCGACATCATCAACTATGGCACATCTGGCAGTGACATCCTGAACGGTGGTGGCGGCAATGACCTGCTCAAGGGTGGCGCAGGCCGCGACGTGATCAGTGGCGGGGGTGGGGATGATCGGCTCGTGGGTGGATCGGGCGATGATCAGATCGACGGAGGCGATGACGATGATCGCCTTCTGGGCCGCGTCGGTGCGGATCATCTGACGGGCGGGGCAGGGGATGATGTGCTGCGTGGCGGCGGTGGGGCGGATCATCTTGCCGGTGGTGAAGGGGACGATCTTCTTGCAGGCGGGGCCGGGGATGACACCGTGCTGGGCGGGTCGGGCGATGATACGCTGCGGGGCGGGGCCGGGGATGACTGGCTGGCAGGGGGCACCGGCGCGGATGTGCTGACCGGTGGCACAGGGGCCGACACTCTGGATGGTGGCGAGGGCGATGACACGCTGGATGGCGGCGCGGGGGCAGATTACCTGAACGCCGGGGCGGGCAATGATGTGCTGCGCCTGTCGAGCGACACCTATGCCACGGGCGATGCCGGATCGGACGTGTTCGAGATGATGTCGCCGGGCAGTTCCCTGATCGCGGATTACAACGCGGCAGAAGACAGTCTGGTGGTTGTTTACACGCCCACAGAAGGCGGCGAGGTGCCCGAGGTGACAGTGCAGACCGATGGCGACGATGCCTTGATCCTGATGGATGGTGAGGTGCTGGCGCGGGTTGCCAATGGGGCGGGGCTGACCCTTTCCGATATTCAGCTGCGCGTGGCCTGATCCGATGTGAAGAAGGGAAGAAAGGCCGCAAGCACGGCCTGTGGGTTTTCCTCCATCACGAAATGGCCCGAGTCACAGGCCGCGTCTGTCACAGTTTCTGCCCACCGCCGCCAGATGCCTGCCGGATCGCCGGTGCGGGCGGGAAAGCCGTGGTGCCCCCAGAGGAAATGCAGCGGTGCCGTGATGCGGCGGCCCAGTGTACGGTCGGCCACATCATGCGCGCGGTCGGTGGTGGCCCCGGCGCGGTAATCGGCGCACATGGCGTGGATACGCGCGGGGTCCGATGCCTGATCCCGGTAGGATTGCAGGGCAAAGGGTTGAAAGACCGACAGCGATTTCGCCCGCGTCCAGCCTTGCAGCGTGTGATCGACCCAGGCCACCGGGTCAGACGCGATCATCCGTTCCGGCACGGGGGCAGGCTGGGCAAGAAAGGTCCAATGCCAAGCGGACATGCCAAGGTCATAGCCCCAGTTATCCCAATACTCTGCGGTGGGCGCGATTTCGATAATGCCAAGGCGGCGCAGCCGAGCGGGGTGGTCCAACGCCAGCCGATAGGCCACCCGCGCGCCGCGATCATGGCCGAGGACATGCGCCGACGGCAGGCCAAGCTGATCCATCAGCGCGACCATATCGGCGGCCATCCGGCGCTTGGAATAGGCGTCGTGGGTGGCATCATCCGGCGGGGCATCGCTTTGCCCATAGCCGCGCAGATCGGGGATGATCACGTGGAACCGGTCAGTGAAGGCCGGCGCGATCTGCGCCCAGCACAGGCCGTTCTGTGGAAAGCCATGCAGCAGGATCAGCGGATCACCCTTGCCCGCCCGCTGCACCGAAAGAGTGATGTCCGGCAGGGCGATGCGGTCACGCACAAAACCGGGGATCGTGGTCATGGCCAAAGCTCCGGCTGGCGGTCATAGCCGATATAAAGCGGGTGCTTGGGGTGCCCGCCTTGGGAAAGACCAAGCGTAAACAGTGGCCGGCCCGTGGCGCGCAGCAACCGTTCCACCTGCGCGCCCCGGCCCAGATGCGCGCCATGGGTGCCCCAGGCACAGATGATGCGGTCAGCCCAGCCCTGCGCGCTGTCGGCAATCGCCGCATCATTGCCGGGACCGATGGGATCGGCCACCGCGCGCATCACACGGGGATCGGTGGCGCGAAAGGCGAAGATGTTGGTCACCCGGAACGCCCCGAACCCCAGCGCCCGCGCGCGGCGTTCACAGCGCTCTACCGTTGGGTCATTCTGCACCTCGGTCGCAGTGGAGGGGTTCAGCATCACGAACAGCGCCTTTTCCTCCTCCGGGTTCCAGACGCGCGTCAGCAGATAGCGATACGCCTCGCAGGAGGAGTAAACCGCCGTGCTGGCGGCATCGCCTTTTTGATGGCTGCGGATGATCATGCGGCATCGCCCCTGACTGACCGGATCAGGGTATTTGAGCCAAGGTGATATGGCAAAGGGGTCAGTTGAACACGCGCGACGGGTGCAATTCGCCCGATTGATAACGCCCCACTGCCAAGGCGCGCCCTTGGAATGAGGCCCAGACCTCTGTCCCCCATTCGATGCCAGAGGCGATGACCATGCCCGGATTGCCGTTGCGCAGGCGGGCGGCGCCTTCGGGCGTGGCGATCACTTGCGGCAGGTTTGTCAGGCCCAGTTCCAGCGGTTTGATCAGGCTGTCGATCTCTTCGCTGCGGGCAAGACGGTCAATCTCTTCCAGACTGACGCCATCGCTGGCGTCAAATGGCCCTGACCATTCGCGCCGCAGCCATTGCACATGGCCAAGGCAGCCCAGCGCGCGGCCAAGGTCGCGCGCGATGGATCGGACATAGCCACCCTTGCCGCAGACCATTTCCAGAAGCGCATGGTCGGCATCCGGGCGCTCGGTCAGCGTCAGGCTGTCCACCCAGAGCGGGCGGGCCGCAAGGTCCATCTGTTCGCCTTCGCGCGCAAGGTCATAGGCGCGTTCGCCATCCACCTTCACGGCGGAAAACTGCGGCGGCACCTGCTGGATATTACCGCGAAAGGCAGTCAGGGCGGACTCAATCTCGGCATCTGATGGGCGGGTGGTGGCCGTTTCGATCACCGTGCCTTCGGCATCATCCGTGGTCGTCGCCGCGCCGAACCGAACCATGAATCGATAGCATTTCAGCGCATCGGTGATGTAGGGGACGGTCTTGGTCGCCTCGCCCAATGCCACGGCCAGAACGCCCGTTGCCGCAGGGTCCAACGTGCCGGCATGGCCCGCCTTTTGCGCCTGAAAGGCCCACTTCACCTTGTTCACCACAGAGGTCGAGGTGATGCCCGCCGGTTTGTCGACAATCAGCCAGCCCGAAACTGCCCTGCCCTTTTTCGTGCGCGCCATGCCCATCCCCTGTGTGAAGGCACGCGTGCTAGCGAAGGCGGTGTCGGGCGTCAACCACCGAGAAAAGGTCGCCTTTGCTCTTTCCCCCGGCGGCCTTGGCCTGCTATGCCTGCGCGCATGACATGGACGTTGCCGAACATCCTGACGGTGATCCGTCTTTTGGCCGCACCTGGCGTGGCCATTCTGTTCCTGTATTTCCATCGGCCATGGGCGGATTGGTTCGCCTTGGCGCTGTTTGTCAGCGCGGCGATCACCGATTGGTTCGATGGCTATCTGGCGCGGGCGTGGAAACAGGAATCCAAATTCGGCGCGATGCTGGACCCGATTGCCGACAAAGCGATGGTGGTGATCGCGCTGGTCATCATCACCGGCTATTCCGGCATGAACCCCTGGCTGATCCTGCCCGTCACCGCGATCCTGTTTCGTGAAGTGTTCGTGTCTGGCTTGCGCGAATTTCTGGGTGCCAAGGCGGGGCTGTTGAAGGTGACCAAACTCGCCAAATGGAAGACCACCGCGCAGATGGTGGCGATTGCGGTGCTGTTTCTGGGGACCGGGCTGGAACATGTCGAAGGCATCGCCCGGCAGGGCATGACGATGGATCAATATGCCGATCTGGTGACGCAAGGATTGGCCGATCCGATCCGGTCTTGCGGGACGCGGGGCTGTTCCTCCTATGCCAC
>PNND01000322.1 GCA_013824045.1 Rhodobacter sp.
CGCGCAAGGCGATGATGGCGCGCATCGCCGATGTGCAGATGCGCCAAGCCATGGCGGAAGAGGCCCGCCGCGCCTTTCTGCGCGGCTGACAGGGGCGCTGGCGAAGAATTCGCCTCTTGCGCTTCGGATCAAGGCGCGTTTCCTTTGCGGCCATGACCGGACCTCGCCTCACCCCGCTTGCTGACAGCCTGCCCGAAACCGTCCCCTTCGTCGGGCCGGAAACGCAGGAACGCGCCCTCGGCCGCCCCTTCCGGGCGCGGCTGGGTGCAAATGAAAGCCTCTTCGGCCCCTCACCCCACGCCAAGGCCGCCATGGCGGCAGCGGCGGCAGAAAGCTGGATGTATGGCGATCCGGAAATGCACGACCTGCGCGCCGCCATTGCCGCGCATCATGGCACAACGCCCGCCCATGTGATCGTGGGCGAAGGCATCGACGGGCTCTTGGGCACGCTGGTCCGGCTGACCGCCGGGCCGGGGGATCATGTCGTCACCTCGCTGGGCGCCTACCCCACCTTCAACTTCCATGTCGCAGGCTTCGGCGCGACCCTGCACCGCGTCCCCTACCGCGACGATCACGAAGACCCGCAGGCCTTGGCCGCCATGGCGCGGCAGGTGGGGGCAAAGCTTGTCTATTTCGCCAATCCCGACAACCCGATGGGCACTTGGCACCCAGCGGCGACCGTGACCGCGTTGATCGACGCGCTGCCCCAAGGCACGCTTCTTGTGCTGGATGAGGCCTATATCGACCTCGCCCCGCCCGGAACTGCGCCGGACATTCACCCCGATGATCCCCGCGTCATCCGCATGCGCACCTTCTCAAAAGGCTATGGTCTGGCCGGCATGCGCTTGGGCTATGCGCTGGCCGCCCCGCCCCTGATCCGCGCCTTCGACAAGGTGCGCAACCATTTCGGCGTGGGCCGCGTGGCGCAGGCGGCCGCATTGGCCGCGCTGGCCGATCAGAACTGGCTGGCCGCCGTGCAGGCCAATGTGGTGCAAGCCCGCGCCCGCATTGCCGCCATCGGGGCCGCGAATGGCCTGACGGCCCTGCCATCCGCCACCAATTTCGTAACACTGGATACCGGGCGGGACGGCGATTTCGCCCGCGCCCTTTTGGCCGAATGCGTCGCGCGGGGGGTCTTTATCCGCATGCCCGGCGTCGCACCGCTGGATCGCTGCCTGCGCATAAGCGCCGGAACCGATGCCGATCTGGATATTCTGGCCGAGGTTCTGCCGCAGGCGCTCGCCGCCTTGCGGCGCTGATCACAATCTGATCACTCTGCCCGGCCCAGCGCAGGCGAGGGGCCTGCAGGCGCATCCGTCGCCGGGCCAAGGCGCGGCGCGGCTGCCTCTGCCGCCAACGGGCGCAGCAGACTGACTGTGTCCGATCCAGGTGTCAGCCCGGCCACCGCATTCAACTCGCGGCGAAAGATCAGCATAGTCTGCTCAGTCGTCTTCGTCTTGGTAAAGCCCGACCGTTCGTCGCACGGCAGCGTTTCCGAACGCTGATACTCCCACCCGTCACGGCCCAGATCGTTCATCAGCGTGCTCAGCGTCAGCGCAAAGCGATCCTCGGTCGTCTTTGCATCGCGGGCCTTTGTGCCGCGGCGCGGGGCCGGAAGAACCTTGTATTCATAACGCTGCATCGGATGCTCCGGATGTTTCTAGGGCGTAAGTAAAGGTTTGCGCCGTTTTGGCAAAGGGGCAGGCGCGGGCGGGCGGGCTTTCCCGCCGACCGCACCCGGCCCCTGCTGTCAAAGGCCCAGCTTCTGTGCCACCATCTGGTTGACGACCGCCGGGTTGGCCTTGCCCCCCGTGGCCTTCAGGACCTGCCCGGTGAACCAGCCCGCCAGCTTGGAATTGACCTTGGCCTTTTCCACCTGATCAGGATTGGCCGCGATCAGCGCATCCAGCGCCCGCTCGATCTCGCCCGTATCGGTCACCTGCTTCATGCCATGCTTGGCGGCCACTTCGGCCGGATTGCCGCCCTCGGTCCAGAGGATCTCGAACAGCTCCTTAGCCATCTTCGAGGTGATCTCGCCGCTGGCGATCAGATCCAGCACGCCGCCGATCTGCGCGGCAGACAGCGGGCTGTCGGCAATGCCCAGACCTTCCTTGTTCAAACGACCAAAAAGCTCGTTGATGATCCAGTTCGCGGCCTGTTTGCCGTCGCGGCCTTTGGCAACCTCCTCAAAGAAGGCGGCATTGTCGACCTCGGCGGTCAGAACGTTGGCATCGTAATCGGTCAGGCCGAAATCGGCCATGAACCGCGCCTTCTTGGCATCCGGCAATTCCGGCATCCGGGCCGCAATGTCATCGACCCATTCCTGTTCAATCTCCAGCGGCAGCAGGTCCGGGCAGGGGAAATAGCGGTAATCATGCGCCTCTTCCTTGCTGCGCATCGACCGCGTCTCACCCTTGTCGGGATCGTAAAGCCGGGTTTCCTGATCGACCTTGCCGCCATCTTCCAGAATGGCGATCTGACGCCGCGCCTCATATTCGATGGCAGCCTGAATGAACCGCAGCGAGTTCATGTTCTTGATCTCGCAGCGCGTGCCCAGATGGCCAAAGTCCTGCGTCGCCTGATAGCGCTCATAATCGCCCGGCCGGCAGACCGACACGTTCACATCGGCCCGCAGGTTGCCGTTCTGCATGTTGCCGTCGCAGGTGCCCAAGTAACGCAGGATCTGGCGCAGCTTGGCCACATAGGCGGCAGCTTCCTCCGGCCCGCGCAAATCGGGGCGGCTGACAATCTCCATCAGCGCAACGCCGGTGCGGTTGAAATCCACGAAAGACATGGTCGGGTCCATGTCATGGATCGATTTGCCCGCATCCTGTTCCAGATGGATACGCTCGATCCGCACCAGACGCGCCACGCCGGGGGCCAACTCGACGAGCACCTCGCCCTCGCCCACAATGGGGTGATAAAGCTGGCTGATCTGATAGCCCTGCGGCAGGTCGGGATAGAAGTAATTCTTCCGGTCGAAGGCCGAAGTCAGGTTGATCTGCGCCTTCAGGCCCAGCCCCGACCGAACGGCCTGTTCCACACAAAACTCGTTAATGACAGGCAGCATCCCCGGCATCGCCGCATCGACGAAGGCCACGTTGGAATTGGGTTCAGCCCCCACCTGTGTGGAGGCCCCCGAAAACAGCTTGGCGTTCGAGGCGACCTGGGCATGGATTTCCATCCCGATCACCAGTTCCCAATCGCCCTTGGCTCCCGCGATCACCTTGGGTTTCGGGGCTTCATAGCGGGTGTCAAGCATGGCGTGCCGTCCTGTGATCCGTTTGCCCGCCTGTCTAGGGCGTCAGGGCAGCGGCATCAAGCATGCTGTCACTGTTTTGGGGACGATGGCCGCGCAGATCGGGGCCAAGTCTGACCCGCCGATTCCTCTCTGTTGACCTGCGGCAGACGCGTCAAGATCAGCACGGCCGGCAGAAGCAGGATGAACAGGAACAGGTTCCAGGCACGGCCCAAGATATCGGCCGTGACCGATGAGGCAAAAAAACGCGACATGGCAGTGTCACACCATTTACAATGTTACGCGGGTCTTCAGATCGTCTTTCAGGCTTTTGTCAGGCAAAACCGGTAGGCAGACCACCGGCGGATGAGCGAGCAGTGTCACAACTGCAGCGACATTGTGGCAAATTGAGGGCAACCCGTTAACAAAGGGTTAAGAAAAGGCCCCAAAAGGCGGATTCCTGCCTATGCAGGAACGCAACACACTGTTTCCGTGGACAGGCAAAACAGTCCCTGATCAAAAGCCCGGGTCGCGCATGGGGGTGCGGCGCTGCCGATCAGGAACCGATGATACGTTCTTCTGCCCTTGTGGCCTTGTCCGTTGCTGCCGCTGTTCTGGGCGGCTGTGTGTCAACCGATGCGACAACCAGCCTGTCCACCAGCGGGCAAACGCCTCCCATGCAATGGGACGCGCGCGCCGAAGGGCCGGAATGGACCCGCAACACGCTCACCGCCCTGCAGACGCATGATGCCGTTCTGGCCTCGACCGTGCCGGGCGATGTGGAAACTTGGTGCCCCGGCTATGCCACCGCCTCGATCGAGGATCGCCGCGCCTTCTGGGCGGGGCTGATGTCGGCCGTGGCGCGTTATGAAAGCACCTGGAACCCGCAGGCCTCGGGTGGTGGCGGGCGCTATATCGGGATCATGCAGATCTCGCCCGTTTCTGCCGATTACCACCAGTGCGAAGCCGATACCGTGTCCGAGTTGAAGAATGGGTCGGAAAATCTGGAATGCGCGGCGCTGATGATGGCCAAGGCCGTGGCGCGCGATGGTCTGGTGGCGGGCGGCGGCAATCGCGGCATCGGGCGCGACTGGATGCCGCTGCGCGACGGCGGCAAACGTGCGGCGATGGCAGAATGGACGCGGGCGCAGCCTTATTGCCAGATCAAGGATGACGGCGGCTTCTTCGCCCCGCGCCAGAGCGTGACGCTGTCAGCCAAGGGCTAACGGTGGCGCCCCGCGCCCCGGACGGATAACGCAGGCAATCCGCGCGGCCGAGGGGCGTATACTCCCCTCACACCCCCCGCATGCGCCCCACCATCTCGCCCAGATCACGGCTCAGGCCCGGTGTTGCGGCCATCCGCGCCAGTTCCCCCTGCACCATCGCCTGCCGGTCCGCATCATAGCGCGGCCATGTGTCAAAGGCGGTCGACATCCGCGCCGCCGTCTGCGGGTTCAGCGGATCAAGCCGCAACAGCCAATCCGCGATCAGCCGATACCCCGCGCCAGAGGCATGGTGGAACCCGGCATGATTGGCCGACAGCGCCCCGATCACCGACCGAAAACGGTTGGGGTTCTTCCAGTCGAAATCCCTGTGCCGCGTCAGCGCCTCGGTCACCTCTGCCGCGCGGTCGGGATGGGCCAGCATGATCTGCAGCGCAAACCACTTGTCCATCACATTGCGATCCCCCGCCCAGCGCGCCCGGAACAGGCCCAGCTCTTCCTGCCCCTGCCCGATATCGAGCAGCGCCGACAGCGCCCCCACCTCTTCGGTCATGTTGTTGGCTGCGCGGTAAGCCGCCCCCGCCGCGCGCCCGCCATCCACCCGCGTGAGCAGCGCCAGCGCCACGATCCGCAACGCCCGCCGCCCCGCCGCGCGGGCATCGGGGGTAAACGGCCCCGGCTCTGCCAGCCTTTCGATCAGCGCGGGCAACTGCCCACCCAACCGCGCGGCCAGCGCATCCCCCATCCGCCGCCGCGCCGCCCAGATGCGGGCCGGATCAGGCGTGATCCCCGCCGCATGCAGCGTGGCCGCCATGTCATCCTCGCCCGGCAGGCGCAGCGCCAGCGCACGAAAGGCCGGGTCCAGCGTTTCGTCAAAGGTCACTCGGGCAATGGCCTCCAGCCAGTCCGGGCCGGGCACCGCATCCTCGGTCACCATCTGCACGAGCAGATCCTTGGCCAGCGCGCGCCCCGCCTCCCATTTGTTGAACGGGTCAGTGTCATGCGCCAGCAGGAAGGCCCGTTCCTCCGGGCTGACCTCCCGCTCAAGGATCACTGGCGCCGAAAAGCCCCGCAGGATCGACGGGATCGGTCGCGTCGTGGCCGGAAAGCGGAAACTCTGCCGGGTCTCGGTCAGTTCCAGCACCGTCGTCGGCAGCACCTCATCCCCATTCGGATTCAGCAACCCCACCGCGACCGGGATCACCTTCGCCCCCTTTTCCGGCTGCCCCGGAGTGGGCGGATTCTCCTGCTCGAAAGTCAGCGTATAGGTCGCGCCATCCCATTCCTCCCAGACCTTCACCCGCGGCGTTCCCGCGTCTGTGTACCAGCGTCTGAACTGGGTCAGATCGCGCCCCGTCGCATCCTCGAACACCTGCAGCCAATCCTCGATCGTCGCCGCCTCGCCGTCATGGCGGGTGAAATACAGATCCAGCGCCTTTGCATAGCCCGCATCCCCCACCAGCCGCTTCAGCATCCCGATGACTTCCGCGCCCTTCTCATAGATCGTGGCGGTATAGAAATTGTTGATCTCGACATAGCTGTCGGGTCGCACCGCATGCGCCAGCGGCCCGCCATCCTCGCGGAACTGCCGCGCGCGCAGCATCAGCACATCCTCGATCCGCTTCACGGCATGGCTGCGCATGTCGCCCGAAAACTGCTGATCGCGGAACACGGTCAGCCCTTCCTTCAGGCACAATTGGAACCAGTCGCGGCAGGTGATCCGGTTGCCGGTCCAGTTGTGGAAATACTCATGCGCGATGATCGCCTCGATCCGGGCGAAATCGTCATCCGTGGCGGTTTCCGGGCTGGCCAGAACGTATTTGGAGTTGAAGATGTTCAACCCCTTGTTCTCCATCGCGCCCATGTTGAAATCATCGACGGCCACGATGTTGAAGACATTCAGATCGTATTCGCGCCCATACACCTGCTCATCCCAGCGCATCGACCGGATCAGGCTGTCCATCGCATAGGCGCAGCGATCCTCGTCGCCGGGACGGACCCAGATGTTCAGGGCAATCTCCAGACCATCACTCCCGCGGCGAAAATGCCGCCGATGGGCAGTAAGGTCGCCAGCAACAAGTGCGAAGAGGTAAGCAGGCTTTGGCCAAGGATCGTGCCACTCGGCAAAGTGCGCATTGCCGCCGAAAAAGCCATAATCAATCTCTCCATCATCGCCTTCAGCGACTGGATTTCCGTTTGAAAGAAGAATGGGAATCTCCAGCGGTGCCTCCACCCGCACGCGAAACGGGGCCATCACATCCGGCCGGTCGGGATAGAAGGTGATCTTGCGAAACCCCTCCGCCTCGCATTGCGTGCAATACATCCCGCCCGACATGTAAAGCCCCTCCAGCGCGGTGTTGCCTTCTGGGTCGATCTCCACCTCCGTCTCCAGTGTGAACGGTCCGTCAGGCAACAGCGCTGCGGGGATCGTCAAGCCCGTCTCATCGGGGGTCAGGTCCAGCGGCGCTCCATTCAGGCGCAATGACAAAAGGCGCAGCTTTTCGCCATCCAGCCGCAGGTCATGCGCGCCGGGGCGGGCCGGGTTCGGCTCCAGCGAC
>PNND01000080.1 GCA_013824045.1 Rhodobacter sp.
GCGGACCGTCTGGCGCAGGAAGCAACCGATGCCGCCATCGCGGCAGCCGAAGTGGCGCGGGTCAGCACGATCCTGACCGCCTTCATCCTTGCGGCGGCGGCGCTGGTGGCGGGTGCGGCGTCCTATGTCGGCGCGGTGCGCGGCGGGCGTCACCGCGATGAGGGCCGCATCTTCGGCGGTTTTGCCTATCGCGGCTGAGGCTGACGCTTACATCTGACAAGAAGCGCGGGCCGCTGAGATACAGCGACCCGCCTTTTTCTTTTGCCGGGATCACACAACACCGGACATGAAAAGGGCCGCCCCGGCAAAGGGGCGGCCCGCTCTTCGAGGATCGGCCGGGGAGAGCCGATCACTGCCCGATTACGCGCTCAGTTGCGCGCGCTCCATTCGTCGACCTGACGCTCGGCCTCTTCCTTGGCGATGCCGTATTTTTCCTGCACCTTGCCGATCAGCTGGTCGCGTTTGCCGGCCATGGTGTCGAGGTCGTCATCCGTGAGCTTGCCCCATTGCTCTTTGGCCTTGCCGCCAAGCTGCTTCCACTTGCCTTCGATCTGATCCCAGTTCATGCATCGTCTCCTTTTTCGGCGCGGGCCGTTGTGGCCGCGCTTGGTGCCCGGCCCTTGGCCGCGCGGAAGAGAACGAACCGCGACACACCGACCATTCCCTGCCGGGCATCGCGCCGCTCCCTGTTGGATATAAGGACTGGGCGCGGCGTTGGTTCCGTTGGGGCAGAAAATCGCCGCAGTGGCGTGAACCCGCACCAATAGGCCGGGTTGTATCGGCGAGGCCTTACCGATCTGACGGGCATCTGGCCGACATGAAGGGCGGCGGGGAACCTGATGATGATGAGGGCGTTCATCTTTCTGTTCCCTGCGGTTTCGACCGCGACGCCCGGCCCCGCTGCGCCCTGACGCGCGCCCAACCCTTGACCCGCGCCATCATGGCACCTGCGCCCTGTCGGGCAGACCGCCCTGCCGGGCGATCCGGCGCGGGTGGTGCGATGTGTTGGCTGCATTGAGACAGGACCCTGCCATGACCGATGATCTGCCCGCCATCCGCCGGACCCTTGGTCTGATCCTGCTGGTTCTGCTGACGATGGGGCTGTATTTCGCCAAGGATGTGATCCTGCCCCTGCTGATGGGCACTCTGCTGGCGCTGACGCTTAGCCCGCTGGTGCGGTACATGAGCCGGTTCGGGCTGGCCCCGGTGGTGACGGCTTCGGCCCTGATCGCGCTGGTGGGGCTGATCATCGCGGGGGCGGCGCTTCTGTTCAGCGGCCCGGTTTCGGCATGGATCAGCGACGCCCCGGCCTTGGGGGCGGAGTTGAAGGCCAAGCTGCAGGGATTTGCCAATTCGCTGGCCATTGTGCAGCAGGCTTCCAATCAGGTGGAGCAATTCACCAACGGCGTGGCCGATCCGAATGTGCAGCGCGTGGCGATGGAATCCCCCGGTTTGCTGACCATGGCGGTCAGCAATGCGGCCTCGGTGATGGCGACGACAGTGGTGACGCTGGTGCTGGCGCTTTTCCTGCTGGCCTCGGGCGATCTGTTCTATGTGAAGCTGATCGAGGCCTTTCCCCGCTTTGGCGACAAGAAGCGGGCGTTGCGGATCGTCTACGGGATCGAGCGGAGCGTGTCGCGCTATCTGTCGGTGGTGACGGTCATCAATCTGGGGCTGGGCAGCGTGGTGGGGCTGGGGATGTGGGCCATCGGAATGCCCCAACCGGTGGTCTGGGCGGTGATGACCTTTCTGGTGAATTTCCTGCCCTATATCGGCCCGCTGTTCGGGGCTGGGCTGGTGACCGCCGTGGCGATTGTCAGTTTCGATCATCTGGGTCAAGCGGCGCTGGCCCCGCTTGTATTTTTGACCGCGACGACGATCGAGGGGCAATTCGTGACGCCCGTGATCCTTGGGCGGCGGCTGGAGCTGAACACCGTGTCGGTCTTTGTGACGGTGGTGTTCTGGGCCTGGCTATGGGGCATTGCCGGGGCGTTGATGGCGGTGCCCTTTCTCGTTTGCCTGAAGGTGATCTGCGACAATGTGGAGGCGATGAGCACGCTGGGGAATTTTCTGGGGGCCGAGGCGGTAGTGCCTGTTGAGAATGGGGCGGCCAGTCAGGGCTGACGGGTTGCAATGCAAGCGAGGATCATCCATATAACATCCAAGTGGATGTTATATGGAGGGCATATGCCGAAATCAGCCCTGCCCCCGCTGCCGCAGGCGGGAAAGCTGCCCGAGTCGGAAAAGATCACGATCAACCTTGGCTTTGTCGATCTGGGGCATATCGATCTGCTTGTGCGCGAGGGCTTCTATTCCAACCGCAGCGATTTCATCAGAACCGCGATCCGCAACCAGATCGACCGGCATGCCGAAACGGTGCGGCAGGTGGTGACGCGCAAGAGCGTCCATCTTGGCCTGCGCCAGATCACGCGGGCAGAGCTTGAGGCGGCGCAAGCGGCTGGAGAGAGGCTTAATCTGCGCATCCTCGGTCTGGCCGTGATGGATACAGATGTGACGGCAGAGCTGGCGCGGGAAACCATTCAGGGATTGACGATCCTTGGCGCCTTCCATGCCAGTGACGCCGTCAAGGCGGCGCTGGCCGACCGGATGAGCTGATCCCGGCAAGACCTGACATATGACCCGGCCACCGGGTTTGACCCATATAAGGAATGCACGACATGATCCCCCCCTTTCAGCGCGACATGGCCAAGGCCACCGAACTGACCCGCGCCGGAAAGCTGCAGGAGGCGACGGACCTGATCCGGCGCTTGTTGCAGGGTGCGGGCGCAGCACCGACAGCGGCAGGTGCCGCCGAGATTGCGCCAGATGCCGTGATCGAAGGCGCGTTCACCCGGTTGCAGGATGCGCCTGCCCGTCCGGATCCGCCGCTGTCTGAACCCGCAAAGGCCAAACCAGCAAGGGCTAAACGCGCCGCGCCGGGCAAGACCGGGCTCGCCGAGACGCTGCGCAAGATCGCGGCGGGCGGGATGCCCGCGCATGGGCCGCTAGCATCCGCGCCGCCCGTGGCGCCGGGGGCGGCGTTCCTGTCGCTGACCTACCGCTCGCCGCAGGGGAGCCGGGACTATCGGCTCTATGTGCCTGCCCATCGGCCGGATGGCCTGATGCCGCTGGTGGTGATGCTGCATGGCTGCACGCAATCGCCCGAGGATTTCGCGCGCGGCACGGGAATGAATGCGCTGGCCGAGGAATTCGGCTGTCTGATCGCCTATCCGGCGCAGCCTGCGGGGGCGAATGCGCAGAAATGCTGGAACTGGTTCCGGCCCGAGGATCAGGAACGCGGGCGCGGGGAAACCGCCCTGATCGGCGGGCTGACGCGCGAGATTCAGGCCGCCTACCCCGCCGATCCGGCACGGACCTATATCGCGGGTCTGTCGGCGGGGGGTGCGGCGGCAGCACTGGTGGCAGCGGCCTATCCCGATGTCTTTGCCGCTGTGGGCGTGCATTCCGGCCTGCCCGCGCAGGGCGCGCGTGACATTCCTTCGGCCTTTGCCGCCATGCGCAGCGGCACGACGGGCACGCCCCATGCCACGGCCCTGCCGACCATCGTCTTTCACGGGCTGGCCGATGGCACGGTGCATCCTGCCAATGGCGTGGCCAGCCTTGCGCAGGCGCTGCCTGCCATGCCCACTCTGCGCCGTAGCACGCGCAAGGGCACCTCGCCCGGCGGGCGGGCGCATCGGGTGACGGAGCACCGCCATGCCGATGGCCGCAGCTTTGCCGAGCATTGGGAGATCGAGGGGGCCGGGCACGCCTGGGCGGGCGGCGATGCGCGGGGCAGTTATACCGATCCGGCGGGGCCGGATGCCTCGGCCCAGATGCTGCGCTTCTTCTTGCAGCATCACCGGGGCTGAGGGTTTCCCCTGTTCCGACGACCCGCCGCCATCATCGGCGGTTCGTCGCCCGTTCGGAGCCTTCTGTCGGAAAGCGGCCTCTGCGGGGGAACCTGTGCATAGGCGGGACGTTTCCCTTGTTCATGCGGAAACGACCGACAGGAGCCCACCATGGGAATCATCTGGACCATCCTCATCGGCTTTATTGCCGGGGTCATCGCCAAGTTCATCACGCCGGGCGACAATGAACCGTCGGGTTTCATCCTGACCACGTTGCTGGGTGTGATCGGGGCCTTTGTGGCCACCTATCTGGGCCAATCGCTGGGCTGGTACATGCCCGGCCAAGGCGCGGGCCTGATCGGGGCCGCTGTGGGCGCGATCATCGTGCTGGTCGTCTGGGGCATGCTGCGCAAGCGCGCCTGACCCCATCCGAAGCCTGAGAAAAAAGGAACATCGACATGTCGAAATCAACACCATCCCTGATGGCCCTGTTGGGCCTTGTGGCCTTTGCCGGATACCAGAACCGCGCGCGCATCAGTGACATGCTGGCCGATGCCCGCCAGAACCGGGCTGCCGGCGCCAATAGCGGCTCGCCCGAACAGGGCGGCTTTCTTTCGGAGATCGGGCAGATATTTCAACCGGGCGCACCCGGCATCGGAACGCCCGGCACGGGCGCATCCGGCAGCGGTCTTGCCACGGCGCTGCGCGATCTGAAGGACCGCTTCACATCAACCGGTCAGGGCGCGGCGGCAGAAAGCTGGATCTCGACCGAGGCGAACCGTCCACTGAATGTGGAAGCGCTGGAAGCCGCGCTTGGCCCCGAGACGCTGGACGAACTGGCCCGCAAGACCGGCATTTCCCGCGCGGAGCTGCTGTTGCGCCTGAACGTGGCCCTGCCCGAGGTCGTGGACAGCATGACGCCCGAAGGCCGCCTGCCCGCCGATGGCGGCACGCAAATCAATCTCTGATCCCCTTCATTCCGTCCTGAAAGGACATTCTGATGAAAACCCTTGCCGAAGCGTTTCACCACACCCTGCAAGACATCTATTATGCCGAAAAGGCGCTGACCAAGGCGCTGCCGAAAGTGGCGAGTGCCGCCAAGAATGCCGAGTTCAAGGCGCTTGTCACTGCGCATCTGGCGGAAACCAAGGAACAGATCGCGCTGCTGGACAAGGTCTTTACCTCGCTGGGCGAAGCGCCCACGGGCGTGAAATGCGATGCGATGGATGGTCTGATCAAGGAAACCGATGGCATCATCAAAGAGGCCAGCGGCGTGGCGCTGGATGCCAGCCTGATCGCCGCAGCACAAGCGGTGGAGCATTATGAGATCGCCCGTTACGGCACGCTGCGCGAATGGGCCAAAGTGCTGGGCCATACCGAGGCGCATGATCTGCTAAGCCAGATCCTCGACATGGAAAAGGCTGCCAATTCGAAACTGACGGGCCTTGCCGTGACGGTTGTGAATACGGCCAGCAAGGCGGCGTGATCGCCTGACGTCAAACTGGAGGAAGGGCCGCATCCGATGGATGCGGCCTTTCGTGTTCAGGCCGCGCGGGCGGAGGAGGGAAAGACCAAGGGTTCGGCCACCGGGCGGGTCTGCAGCAGATCGAGGATCTGCGCATCGGTCAGGTCATCGGCCAATTGATCCGACCAGACGCGGAACAGCGTCAGCTTGTGGCCCCCAAACGAGGTGATCATCGCCACATCCGACGCATCCGATCCCCGCACCATCAGCACGCGGCCCATCCGGGGCGTGTTGTAGCGCGCATCGAACGTATGCCAGCGATGATCGAGATAAACCTCGAACCAAGCGCAGAAATCGCCCGGCCCGGAATAGGGGACGCCGATATCGCCCAAATAGCCGCTGGCATAGCGGGCGGGGATGTTCATCGCCCGGCAGAGCGCGATGGCAAGATGGGCGAAATCCCGGCAGACGCCGGTCTTTTCGCGAAACACCTCGGACGCGGTCTTGCTGGCGCGGCCGAATTGGTAGCCGAAGGTGACGTGGCGATGCACGAATTCGGTGATCGCCTGCACCCGGCCCCAACCTTCCGGGACGCCCGCGAACTGCGCCCAAGCCTGTTGCAGCAGGTTGTCGCTGTCGCAATAGCGGCTGGGGATGAGGTGTTGGAGCACGCAATCGGGCAGTTCCGGGATCGGGTGCTGGCGGGCGGCGGGGATCTGCGGATCGGGCAGACCATCGACTTCGATCGCGAAATCGGTCCAGAGCCGGGAAGGCCCGGCGGGGGCGACGATGCGGGTGATGGCATTGCCGAACCGGTCAAGATAGCGATGCGTGGGCGTGTCGGGGGCGACATGGACATGATCCTGCCCGATGATGCGCCCTGCCCCTTCGGGATGACTGGACAGGGCCAGAAGCATCGGCACCGGGACGGGGCTTTCCAGTTCGATCTCGAATCCGCAACGGATCAGCATGTGCGCAGCCCTGTCTTTATCGGTGCAGCCTGCACTGAGTGTAGCCGCATCTGCAAACGCGCGACCAGCGGGTTGCGTTCCGGCCTGCCCATTTGGCCGGGATCGGCGAGGGCGAGGTGCCTGCAAATGAGGCGAAAGGGGCCGGGTTGGAAGGCAGGGGCGCTGCAGGGGGCGGAAAGTACGCCGGATCAGGCGGTGTCATCCTGATCGCCAAAGCCCTGCGGGATGCGCCGGGCGGGATCGCCGGACAGGCCCGCCTCCGCCATCAGGTCAGAGGCCATCAGGTCGGTGTTGGGGCCAGCGGCCATGATATGCGCCCAGATATCGCGCGCGGCCGGGGCGATGCGCGGCTCTGTCACGGCGCGGGCGGTATGCAGCCAGACGGTCAGGCCATCGCTGCTGTCATAGGCGCGGGCCTTGCGCAGGGCGGCGATCCGGGTCTGGGCGGCAGAGATGAAGCGCGTGACGGCGGCGGGTTTCCAAGATGTCAGGTGATGCAAATCCTGCCCTTCGGCGAGGAAGGATACCTCCCAGAACCGGGCGGTGGCGGCATAGCTGTCGCGGATATGCGGCTTGGCCCCGTCCAGCCGGTCGGCCAGCGCGCGCGCGTCATCGACAAGGGCGGCGATGGCCTTTTCCTGCTTCC
>PNND01000412.1 GCA_013824045.1 Rhodobacter sp.
GAAGTTCCTCGACGAAGGCGACAAGGTGAAGGTCACCCTGCGCTTCCGGGGCCGCGAGATGGCGCACCAGGATCTGGGCCTTGAACTGTTGAACCGCGTCGCCGCCGATGTGGGTGACAATGGCAAAATCGAATCCATGCCCCGCCTTGAAGGCCGGCAAATGGTGATGATGATCGGCCCGAAATAAGGCTTCGGCCCCGCTTGAAGCCAAGGGCGCGTCACGCGACGCGCCCTTTTGCTTTCGGGCTTGCGCATCCAATCCGCGCAACACCCCGATTTTTCGCAGAAAAATCGCCCCCACGCGGCGCCCCCAACGAAGGCTCAGTCCGGCTCGCGCAATTGCGGACGCAGCGGGATTTCCTTGAGCAAGCCCCCCACCCCCATCGCCGCGATCTCCGCATCGCTGACCGTCAGCCCGCAGGCATAACGCTCCAGCACCCAATCCGCCCCGTTCAGCGCGGGTGACCGCGCGCAGCCGGGCAGGCCGATCACGGGCCGCCCACCTTGGCGGCCATGAAACAGCAGATTGCCCGGATCGACCGGCATTCCGAAGCGAAACACCTCGCCCCCCG
Source organism: Rhodobacter sp. (assembly GCA_013824045.1). Classification (GTDB taxonomy): domain Bacteria; phylum Pseudomonadota; class Alphaproteobacteria; order Rhodobacterales; family Rhodobacteraceae; genus Paragemmobacter. Next base: position 573 of record PNND01000412.1, read on the forward strand.
CCGCGCGCACCGCCTGCGGGGCGGTGTCCATCAGGTCGGATGTGGCCGATCCCGTCAGGATCAGCGCGATGTCGCCCGGCACCTGCCGCAATGCCTGCGCGATGGCGGCTTCCTCATGCGGCACTGTCTCCACCGCTGCCAGCCGCATCCCCAGCGCGCGCAACCGCCCTTCGATCGACCGCCGCCCCTTGGCCGCCAGCTTCGCCTCCAGCCCCGGCGCATCGGTCAACACAAGCCCCGCATCGCGCAGCACCACCGACCGCACCCGGATTGCCGCCCGCGCCGCTGCACAGGCCGCGGCCAGCGCGGCCTCTTCAACTCCGTAAGCGATGATCTTGACCGTTCCCACCAGCGTACCCGCCGTCACGCGATGAAACGGTGCCAACGTTGCCAGTGTGATCGCCGGATGGATCAGGTTCAGGCGGTGAATCGCCGCCGCGTCCAGTTCCACGATCCCCGGCCCTACGGCATTCAGGTTAACCCGGCCCGTAAAGGCCGTGCCTGGCCGCAGCCCCTGCGCGACAGGGTCAGGCACCAGCGCCGCCGCCAAACACGCGGCCGCCGCGTCCTCACCCACATCACCCGCTTCCATCCACGCCACGGTCACCCGGGCCAGCCCTGCTGCGCGCAACGCCGTAATCTCAGCCGCGCCCAGCACCACGCCCTTGCGCAGCCGTCCGCCCGGCACCGCCTCGGAATGGGCCAGCACTGCCCCTTCCGCCGCCTCCAGCGCCACCTCGCCGAAGAACATGCGCTACCCCTTCCGCAACCGTGCGGTGATCTGCGCCATCACCGATATGGCAATCTCCGCCGGGCTTTTCGCCCCGATATCAAGGCCCACAGGCGCATGGATGCGCGCAATCTCGGCTTCCGAGAACCCATCCGCCACCAACCGCTCCACCCGCTTGGCATGGGTGCGGCTGGACCCAAGACAGCCGAGGTAGAACACATCAGACCGCAGCGCCACGCGGATCGCGGGATCGTCCAGCTTGCTGTCATGCGTCAGCGTGACAATCGCCGTGCGTGCATCGGGGGCCAGCGCCTCCAGCGCCTCATCGGGCCACTCCTCAATGATCTGTTCCCCCGGAAACCGCGCAGCCGACCCAAAGGCCGACCTTGGGTCAATCAGCGTGCAGTCATAGCCGCAGATGCGCGCCACCTGCACCAACGCCTGCGCGATATGCACCGCGCCCACCACGATCAGCCGCAAAGGCGGGTTATGCACCGCGATAAAGCGCCCGTCCTCTTCCATCCCTGACCGGTCCGCCCGGAACCGCGCATCCACCGCCGCCTGATCCCCGGGCCGGATCAGCGCGCGGGTCCAACCCTCGGTCTGCACCGCCACGGCCACCGCTTGCCGCGCTGCGCGCGCTGCCACCAACCCCTCAAGCATCGCCTCGGGCAGCGCCTCTGCGCCCTCCCCCACCGGCTCCACCAACACCCGTATCGTGCCGCCACAGGCCAGCCCGACGGCAAAGGCCGTCTCGTCGCTGACACCAAAGGTCATCACGCGCGATTTGCGGTCTGCCAGCGCCTCCATCGCCTCGGTCACCACCGCGCCCTCGACGCAGCCACCCGATACTGAACCCATGATCTCGCCCGCGCCGGAAATCGCCAACTGGCTGCCCGGCTGGCGCGGGGCCGACCCCCAGGTTTCGATCACCGTGGCCAGCACCGCCCCACGCCCGTCGCGATGCCAGGCAAGGGCGATCTCCGGGATGCTGTCATGTTCGTTGCGCGTGCTTTGTTCGGTCATCGGCCCCTCCTTGCGCAGGGATCATGCGCTGCCGATGCCGTCTGCGCCACTGGCAAAAGGTGGCGAAATCCCGTCTCAGGGCCGCAAGGCAACCTGCAGATCACTGCCCATCGGCACAAGCGGCCAAGCCCCACGCTTGGCGCTGTTGTCTGCAAAGGCCCGCTCACCGGGCCGAAAGCCTTCGCAGGGCAGATTTTCGGCCATCAACAGGCAAGGCTTGCGGGTGACAACGGCATGATAGCTCATATCCCGGCCCGACAGATCGATCCGCGCCAGATGCGGGGCAAGGGCCGCGGCACGCACCATCGCGCCCGGCCCGTCAGTTTCCACCATCACCCTGTGCTGCTGCGACATGATCAGGTCCCGGCGCGGCTTGCCGGGGCCAAAAGTGTTGGCCGCAATCACCACGGGATGGTGCGGATCGCCTGCCCATCCCGCCATCGGGCGCATGTCCCATCCCCCCTGCCAAAGCACGAAATGGGGCCGCCCGTCCGGATCCAGCACCGCCTCGCCGGGCTCGATCTCTTCGACGGGAACCGGGCCGTCAGCGGTAAGCAACCGCGTCCCGCGCCCGAAACCGCGGACAAGACCGGGCGTATGATGACCATGCGAAACAGGGTGCGATAGAGTATCCATACAGGGCATAACGGCCCGACTGCCCAACTGTATAGGGCACAGATCGCAGGAAATTCACCCTCTTCTGCCGATCCGGAACGCCCAACGCAAAGGGGCCGCGGGTCATTACACCCGCGGCCCCCTTCTTCATGGACCGGGCTGGCCGGTTACTGGATTTGCGCGCTGCGCAGAAGCGGGGTGATCACCCGCACGGCCACACGGCGGTTCTGCCGCTCGGCCTCTTGCGTTTTGATCCGCAGATCCGATTCGCCATAGCCCTGCACGACAAGGTTTTCCGGCGGAACATCGAAGTATTCCGTCAGCGCCAGAGCCACGCTTTCCGCGCGCCGATCCGACAGCGTCAGGTTCAACTGTGCCGGTCCGACCGCATCGGTGTGGCCTTCGATCAGGAAGATCTCGTTCGGGTTCTCATCGATCATCGACTGCATGAACCGCCCGAGCGAGGCGAGCGATTCCGCCTGTCCCGCCTTGATCGCCGCCGAGCCGCTGTCGAAGGTGATGGTGTTCACATCCACCGTCGCCGCCAACTGCCGCACCTGCGGGATGTCGCGGATTTGGCGCAGGCTGAAACTGCGGCCCACTTCCTGGGCATCCAAGGCCGCCATGCGGGCACGCAGCAGGGCATCCTCCTCTGATGTCGACAGGCTGATCACGCGGCCGCGCGGTGCGGGCAAGGTCGCCACGTCGATCCGCTCTTCCGGATACAGGTCGTCGATCAGCACGATCTCGCGGCCCAACTCGTCATAGGTGGCCCGGCGCAGCACTCGTCCGGTCGCGTCGCGGATGGTCACGATCTGGGTGCCATCGCCGCGCTCCACGATCGTGCGGGTCGATCCGTCACGGAAGCTTTCGGTCCGCACATTCGATCCCGGGCGGCGCAGCAGGGTGTCGTCATCGCGATAGAGGTAGTAATCCCCATTGCCGCGCTGCACGACAACGCGGTCCCCGGTGTTGGACACAACCTGATCGCGGTTGGCGTTGATGATCGCCCCCACGGCCAGCGCGCCCAGCGCCACAAGGCCGAACTTCTGCAGGTCGGTCAGGCCGTCGTCATCATTCGACGCCGCTGCCGCGGCTGCCAGATTGGCCGAAGCCGGGGCCGCAAAGTCCTCGGCCGAGGTGCGGGTGGTTTCGGCCGTGATTTCCTGCACGATCACATCCGTCGCATCCGGTGCTTCGGTGATGACAACAGGCTCACCTTCGGTCACCACGACAGGGGCCAGAGCCGCCGCTTCGCCCAGCGCCGCCGGGTCTACACCTTCGGGCGTGGCCAGCAATTCGCTCAGGGTTTCCACCGCTTCGTCGGTCGGCGCTTCGGGGGCAGAGGGGTCAACAAGAACGGCAGGATCGGTAACGGCTTCAACCACCGCCTCGGCAGGCAGTTCGACCGGAGCTTCTTCCGTTGCGGCTTCCTCGGTCACCACGCCTTCAGCAGGCGCTTCCTCGGTCACAGCCTCTTCTGTCACAACGCCCTCGACAGGCGCTTCCTCGGTTACGGCTTCCTCGGTCACCACGCCCTCGACAGGCGCTTCCTCCGTCACGACTTCCTCGGTCACCACACCTTCGGCAGGTGCTTCCTCGGTCACGACCTCTTCAGCTGCGGCAGCTTCTGCTGCAGCCTCGGCCTCGATAGCGGCTGCGGCCGCTGCCTCGGCGTCCGCCTGCGCCGCCGCTTCTGCTGCGGCTGCAGCCTCGGCTTCGGCTTGCGCGGCCGCTTCGGCCTCTGCTTGGGCGGCGGCCGCCGCTTCCGCTTCAGCTGCAGCTGCCGCCTCTGCCTCAGCTTGGGCAGCCGCTTCTGCTTCAGCCTGCGCGGCTGCTTCGGCTTCTGCGGCGGCCGCGGCCTCTGCCTCGGCCTGTGCTGCGGCTTCCGCTTCAGCTGCGGCTGCAGCCTCGGCCTCCTGTTGCGCGGCAATGGCTGCTGCGGCTGCCGCTTCGGCCTCTGCCTGTGCTGCCGCTTCTGCCGCTGCGGCCGCCTCGGCCTCTGCTGCTGCGGCTGCGGCTGCGGCTGCTTCGGCCTCTGCGGCGGCGGCAGCTTCCGCTGCAAGCTGCTCCATCACAGTATCCAGATCACAAGGCACTTCACCGCCAGCCTGACACAGGATCGTGCCATCCTCCGCAACGATGCTGCCATCCTCGGTCATGGTCTGGGCCATCAGGGGCAGTGGGCCGATCTGCATCAGTGCCACCGACAGGGCCGTGGTCGAGATCAAAAGCCTTCTCATCCGAACATCCTTCCAATTGATGCACCCCGTATATGGGCGCAGCTTGGGCCAAATGACCGTCTTTGGCACTGATATGCGATATCACAGAGGCCGAATAACCTATCAATCGGCAGTCAGCCGCCTAATCGGTGCCGATCATGGCCAGAAGGCGGGCCTTTTCCCCTGAATCCCGCGCCTCGGAAATCGCCTGCCCCAAAGCCTCAAGCGAGGCGATGGAATGGCCCGCACGGAAACTGTCCACATGCGGCAGCATCGCGCGGATGCCGCTGGCCTTGGGCGCGAACCCCTCCCAGCGCAGAAGCGGGTTCAGCCAGATCAGGCGGCGGCAAGACAGGTGCAGCCGCTCCATTTCCGCAGACAGCGCGCCCGTATCATCGCGGTCCAGCCCATCGGTGATGAGCAAGACCACCGCCCCCTGCCCCAGCACCCGGCGTGACCAGTCGCGGTTGAATCCGCGCAGGCAGGTGCCGATCCGTGTGCCACCAGACCAATCCTGCGCCTCGGCCCCCGCCGCCTTCAGCGCAGCATCGACATCGCGATTCTTCAGATGCCGGGTGATGTTGGTCAGCCGCGTGCCGAAGGTGAAAGCATGCACCTTGGCCCAGCCCTGCCCCTTGCGGTTGGCGACCGCATGCACGAAATGCAGCACCAGCCGTGAATACTGGCTCATTGACCCGGATATGTCGCAAAGCACCACCAGATTGGGCCAGCGCATCCCCGGCGATTTCATCGACAGACGCGTCACCTCGCCCCCCTGCCGCAGCGCGGCCCGCAGGGTGCGCCGCCCGTCGATCCGCCGCCCGGCCAGATCGCCCACCATCCGCCGCGTGAGCAAGGGCCGCACTGGCAGGGCAAGACGGGCCAGCATCCGTTTGGCCTCGGCCACCTCGGTCAGGCTCATCTGTTCGAAATCCAGCGTCTTGAGCCGTTCCTCATGCGACATGGTGGCCGAGGCGTCGATATCCACCCGATCCTCACCCTCTGGCGCATCCGGGTCGCGCGAGGGCATGTCGATGCCCTTCCCATCCAGAAGCGCCTCTGCCGCGCGTTTTTCGGCCGCATCGGCCAGACGATCCTCCTGCACGCCACGCACGGCGGGCAGCAAGAGCGTCATCATCTGCTCCAGAAACTGTGGATCGCGCCAATACAGGCGGAACACCTGATCATAAACCGCCCGCTGCTCCGGGCGGCTGACGAAACAGGCATGCAGCGTCCAGTAGAAATCCACCCGTTCGGTGAACCCCGCCACCTCGACCGCACGGATCGCGTCGATCACCCGCCCCGGCCCGATGGGCAGACCCGCCCGCCGCAAGGCCCGCGCAAAATGGGCGATGTTATGCGACAGCTTGCCATCATCGGGCAGCGCCAGATCGGGCATCGTCACGCCCTGCCCCCGCCGCGACGGGGGGCTGTCTGCCCCCCGGACCCCCCGAGGATATTTGTCCAGAGAAGAAGCCGCATCGCCCCGGTCATGCAAAGACCAGCCCTTGCCGCACCTCTTCCAAAAGCTTCTTTGCCTCGGAGCCCTGAATTTTCTGGATATCGTCCTGATACTTCAGGATCGCCCCCAAAGTGTCGGCAATCACCTCGGGCGACAGCTGGATCACATCCAGCGCCAGCAGGCATTTCGCCCAGTCGATGGTTTCCGCCACACCGGGTTTCTTGAACAGATCCTCGGACCGCA
>PNND01000207.1 GCA_013824045.1 Rhodobacter sp.
GTGGCAGACGATTACGGCGGATGGGTTCTGGGTTATCGCGCCGGGGGCGGAGCCGGTGGAGCCCTGAACGATTTCAACGGGTTGTCTGTGCTGCGGTGAGCCCTGATGTCCGGTTTCGGCCTAAGGCGGGTTGGCGGGGTTTGATCTAGACTAGCTGAAAAACGCGGAAACGGCTGTGCAGCGGGTGGTGCAGACGTGCAGTGCAGACAGGCGTATGCACGCAGCGAACGGTGATGCGGCAATCCGTTCATCCGTTGGCAGGGCCGTGTCGTGTCGGCAGCCCGATCACTGTGGCAAGATGCGCAGTCAGCGGTTGACCCGCGGGCCATGCCCCCTTGGCCGCCACGGCTGCTTCAGCCGGGGCGACCCAAGGGGGCAAGTCTGGGCATCAGAGCAGGAAGCTGGAGGCGGTGATCGTCGTCTCATCCGTCAGGATCAGCGCGAAATCGGCCGTCCCGTCGCCGTTCGTATCGCCTAGCAGGCGCAGATCCGCACCTTCGCGGACAAAGCGTACCTGTCCCGCCGTGGAAAAGGCGGTTGAACCGATGAAGGCAAAGGCCTGATCGCCACCCTGCGCCGTGTTGGCATCGATCCCGGACAGGTCGATCCGGTCGCTGCCTGCGGTGAAGTCGGTGATGGTGTCAACGAAAGACCCGTTGCTTTGGGCCGCAACGGTGAACAAGAAGACATCCGCACCGAGCCCGCCGGTCAACACGTCACGCCCGGCGCCGCCAAGCAAGGTGTCGTTCCCGGCACCGCCATCCAGCGCATCGTTGCCGGTCAAGCCGTCAAGGCTGTCATCGCCTGCCCCCCCGAAGAGGGTGTCATTATTGGCCCCGCCGCGCAGGGTATCGTTGCCGAAATCGCCGAGAAGGACATCATCGCCTGCATCGCCCGACAGCAGATCGTGGCCCAAGCCACCGTCGAGCGTATCGTTGTCTTCTTGGCCGGACAGCGTATCGTTTCCTGCGCCGCCAAGCAGGGTGTCTTCGCCTAGTCCGCCGCTGATACTATCCGCGCCGATGCTGCCGTCGAGGCTGTCATCGCCTGTTCCGCCGGAGAGGCTGTCATTGCCGGCACCGCCGAACAGGGTGTCGTCGCCGCCGCTACCGATGACATTGTCATTCCCGGCCCCGCCATTCGCCAGATCGTCGCCTGCCTCGGCCGAGATCGTGTCATTGCCCGCGCCGCCGAAGATCTGGTCATTGCCGCTGCCATCTTCGGTGCCTTGCAGATCACCCATAAACAGATCATCGCCAATGCCGCCAAACATCGTGTTGTCGCCCAAGCCGCCGATGAGCGTATCGTTGCCATTGCCGCCAAAGAGGGAATTGTCGCCTTCGTCGCCATTCAATTCGTCGTTGCCCGCGCCGCCAAACAGCACATCGCTGCCTTCGCCGCCCACCAAGACGTCGTTGCCATCATTGCCGTAAAGCCGGTCATCCCCGGCGCGGCCGAAGAGGCTGTCATTGCCAAAACGCCCCGTTAAGATGTTTGCGCCGTTGGTGCCGGTGATGCGATTGTTCTGGCCGTTGCCGGTGCCGTTGAGGTCTTCGGACCCTAGCAGGCGTAGGATTTCGATCCCGTCGAGCAGGGTGTAGGAGACGGTGGATTCGACGAGGTCGAAATCGCCGCCGATGTCGAAGGTGATGAAGGCGCTGTCGGAAATGCGGTACGTGTCATTGCCAGTGCCACCGCTGACCATGCCAGTGATGCGCCCGCCGATGCCGTCATAGACATCATCACCCGCGCCCATGTCGACGCCGCCGATGATCAGGCCTGTGTTGGTGATGCGGTCGTTCGGGGTGGCCGAGTTATCGGCTGCTGTCACAAGCACGATTACATTTCGGAACGCATCTCCACCAGAGATCGTGCCAGAATTGACAATTGTCGTAGCCTCTCGGTCGTTTTGAGAAACAAAAATTGCAAGGCCGAGTGGATTGCTGATTGTCCCAGAGTTCTGGATTGTCGCCCCGCTGTGCAACAAGGAAATGGTTGGCTCGGTAAGATCCGTGCGCGGTGCGACTGTCAGGGTTCCCGCGTTAAAGATTGTCGCACGCAAGACCGCATCAATGGGAACAGCACTACTGGCTATGGCTGATGTACGGCCAATGATCGTTCCGAAATTCTCGATAGAGAAAGACGATCCCGTAGTGCTGACACCGGAGTGAAACGTGGATGTTGAAACGATGGTGCCGAAATTGATCAGGTCTGCCCGAAGGCCCATTGTGACGGCATGGGTGTTTGCGACAACGATGCCTCCTGAGGGGAGGATCACACCTTCTTCGTTATTCCCAAGAGTTTGGGCACTGACCGACTGCGATGAGATCGTGAAGTTTGGCATGATGGCAACCGCTCACTAACTAAGGACACAAGGAAAAACCCCGAAAGCCTGTGCCTGCGCGTAGTGTCCGTCAAGAAGATTCAGCGCATCACGAAGGGATCGGGGATCGGGTCGTCGGAGGTGCGGATCCATATGGTTTTCGTGGTGGTGTAATCCAGTGCCGCGGCGAGGCCCCCTTCGCGGCCGTGGCCTGAAAGGCCGTGGCCACCGAAGGGGGCGATGGGCGAGACGGCGCGGTAGGTGTTGACCCAGACCACGCCCGCGCGCAGGCCGCGGATCATGCGATGCGCACGGGTCAGAGATTTCGTGAATACCCCGGAGGCGAGGCCATAGGCGGTGTCATTGGCATTGGCCAGCGCCTCGGCCTCGGTCGTGAAGGTGGTGACCGCGAGGACGGGGCCGAAAAATTCATCCGACAGCGCAGGCGCGTCTGGGGCGGTGGAGCAATCGAGGATGGTGGGCGGGAAATAGAAGCCGGGGCCGGGCAGGGGGGTGCCACCCGTGATCAGGTTGGCGCCCTTGGCAAGCGATGCGGCGATGGTCGCGGTGATGTGGTCGCGCTGGCGGGCGGTGCAGAGGGGGCCGACTTCGGTGGTCATGTCATCGGGCGTGCTGATGCGGATCGCCTCGGCCTTTGCTTTCAGTTTGGCGAGGAAGGCATCCTTTATGGAGGATTCGACCAGCAGGCGGGAGCCTGCCACGCAGCTTTGCCCGGTGGCGGCGAAGATGCCGGACACTTGGGCGTTGGCGGCGCTGTCCAGATCGGCATCGGCAAAGACGATGAAGGGGGATTTGCCGCCCAGTTCTAGCGAGGTGGAGGCAAGGTTTTCGGCCGAGTTGCGCAGCACGGCGCGGGCGGTGCCGGGGCCGCCCGTGAAGGCAATATGGGCGACGCGGGGGTGGGTGGTCAGGATATGGCCGCAGGTAGGGCCGAAGCCGGTGATGATGTTCACCACGCCCGGGGGGAAGCCTGCAGCATGGATGAGGCGGGCGAAGTGCAGCAGGGGGGCGGGGCCGTCCTCGGAGGCCTTGAGCACAACCGTGCAGCCTGCGGCGAGGGCAGGGCCGAGTTTGACGGCGGAGAGGAAGAGTTGGGAGTTCCACGGCACGATGGCGGCCACCACGCCGATGGGTTCGCGCCTGAGCCAGACCTCCATATCCGGTTTGTCGATGGGCAGATGCGCGCCTTCGATCTTGTCGGCCAGACCTGCGTAATAGCGGTAGTAATCGGCGACATAGGCGATCTGGGCGGTGGTTTCGCGGATGATCTTGCCCGTGTCACGGGTTTCCAGACGCGCGAGGTCCGGCGCGGCCTCGGTGACCAGATCGGCGAGTTTCATCAGGAGTTTGCCGCGCTGGGTGGCGGTCATGGCGGGCCATGGCCCGGAGGTGAAGGCGCGATGGGCGGCATCAACGGCGGCGCCCACCTCTGCCTCGCGCGCCTCGGGCATGTCGGCCCAAGGGGTGCCTGTGGCGGGGTTCAGGCTGGGGAAAGTGGCGGCGCCGTCCTGAAATTGGCCGTCGATGTAGAGTTGAAAACGGTCCATCTGATACCCTTTGGTCAGGCGAGGGCGGGCATGACGTCTTCGATGAACCGCTTGAGCCCTGCCTTCTTGCGCGCGAAGGACTGACCGCTGTCGATCCAGAACGAAAACTCGTCATAGCCCAGTGCCTTGATCGCGGCCAGCTTGTCGATCACCTCATACTTGTCGCCGATCAGGAGGTTCTTGCGCATGACGTCCGCCGAATAGAAGGGGTGGGCGGCGATTTCGGCTTCGGACAGGGGTTCGATCAGGCCTTGGGTGACAGGGCGCTTGTTCACGAACCATGCGCCGAAATAGTTGTAGAAGTGGTTGAGCTCCTGCGCCGCGAGATCGGCGTCAGTAGCGTCAGCGGCGACATAGCCATGTTGCAGCACCATGATCCGGGGGCGGGGCATGTCGGGCGATTTGGCGCAGGCGTCGTTGAAGCGCTGCATCAGGCTGACGACTTCTTCATGCGGGTTGTGAAGCGGCGTGCATTGGACATGGCAGCCATTGGCGACGGCGAATTCATGGCTGTTCGGGTCGCGCGCGGCGACCCAGATCGGCGGATGGGGTTGTTGCAGGGGTTTGGGGGCCGAGGTGGTGGCGGGGAATTGCCAGTACTGGCCATCCAGCGCGTAATCGCCCGCCCAGAGCCCCTTGATCGCGGGGATCAACTCGCGCATCCGCCCGCCTGCGTTCCACGCATCCAGACCGGGAAGAATGCGTTCATATTCAAAGCTATAGGCCCCGCGCGCGATGCCCAGTTCGAGGCGGCCATCCATGATCAGGTCGGCCATCGCCGCCTCACCCGCCAGCCGGATCGGGTGCCAGAAGGGGGCGATGACGGTGCCGGTGCCGAGGCGGACATGTTTGGTGCGCCGCGCGATGTCGACAAGGTTCAGCAGGGGATTGGGCGCGATGGTGAAGGACATGCCGTGATGTTCGCCCGTCCAGATGGCGTGCATACCGCCCTCATCGGCCATGTGGCACAGTTCCAGCATTTCCTGATAAAGGCGCGGCTCGGGGTCAGTGGGGCTGACCCGTTCCATGTGCAGGAAGAGCGAGAATTTCATGGGGTGTTTCCTTTTGCGTCCGGGCCTTCCGTGACAAGCGCGATGCGACCTGCATTCTGATTGCCGAAATATATGCCGTAATTTCCCATGCGCGACTCCTCGGACAGCCGTTCGAGCATGGTGCGCAGGGCCTGATCGGTGACATCGGTGAAGGAGGCGGGCGAGAGGTCGACGAAAGCGCCCTTGGCGGGGCTGCCTGCGGTGGCGGGGCAGCGAAAGGCGATATGCTGCTGGGCGCGGGCGACATCTTCGTAGACGGAGTAAAGCGGGCCGGGGGCGGCGTCGATGCCGCTTTGCGCGATCAGCGCGGCCAGCGCGGCGGCGGTGCCATCGCGGCCCACGCGGGCGGTGGGCAGGGTCAGGCCGCCAAAGCCATCATCGATCAGCAGCACCTGCCCGTCGCGTTCTAGGATGGCCGAGACGATGATATCCGGCCCGGTGGGAACCGTGGCCTGTGTGGCGACGGGCGTGAAATAGGTGCCGCGATAGTAGCCGAGGCCGGGGGCGGGGGTGGCGTGGAACGCCTCGATCCGGCCCAGCAGGATGGCGTGATCGCCTGCCTCGATGATCTGATGCGCGGTGCAATCGAACCATGCGGCCACATCGGGCAGGATCGGCGCGCCATGCGGGCCGGGCTGCCAATCGATCCCGGCGAAGCGGTCTGCCACGGGGCGGGCGAAGGTGTTTGAGATGTCCTTCTGTCCCTCTGAGAGGATATTCACTGCAAAGCCCCGCCCGGAGGTGAAGGCGGCGTAGTTGACCGAGGTCTTGGCGATCTGCACCAAGAGGAGCGGTGGATCGAGCGAGACGGAGGCGAAGGAATTGGCGGTGAAGCCGAGGGGGGCACCTGCGTCATCCAGCGCTGTCACCACGGTGACCCCGGTCATGAAGGTGCCAAAGGCATCGCGCAGGGCGCGGCGGGTGTCTTGCGGTTGGGTCATGCGCGCATCCCGAGGGTTTCGGCCATCAGGGGCGTTTGCAGCCAATCCCGCAGCGCCGCTGTCACCCGGTCGGGGGCGGTGAGGTTGACCATATGGCGGTGTCCTTCGATCACGATGGCCCGCCCGCGCGGGGCGGAGGCGGCCATAAGGCGGGTCATATCGGGGGTGGAGTTCGGGTCACCATCGCCGGTGAGGACAAGGGCGGGGCAGGTGATCGCCCCCCAGCGGTCGGCATAGACATCATCGCCGTTGGCAAAGGCGCGATAGGCGGCGGCATAGCCATCGCGGCTGACCTCGGCCAGCCAGCGGGCGACCTGCGCGCGGGGGGCGGCATCCTGTGCCTCGTCGGTGAACCAGCGCTTGAGCGGGGCGGATGCGTCGAAGGTGCCCTCGGCTATGGCATCGGCGCGGGCGATGACGGCGGCGCGGGCCTCGGGTGTGCGGCGGTGGACGGCGTTCAGGATGGCAATGCGGCGGATAAGTTCGGGATAATCGGCGGCAAGGCCGGTGGCGATCAGCGCGCCCATGGAGTGCCCGGCGACGTTGACCGCGCCGACGCCAAGGGCGGTGATCACCCGCGCCGCCCAGTCGACGTAATCGGGCAGGCGCGCCCCGGCGGGCAGGGGATCGGAGCGGCCATGGCCCGGCATATCCACGGCAAAGACGCGGGTGGTGGCTGCCAGTGCCGCGATCTGCGGTGCCCAGGCGCGGGCGTTGAGGCCCACGCCATGGATCAGAAGGAGCGGCTCGCCGCCATGGCCGGGGGGGCCGACCTCAATCAGCCCGACGGACGCTCCGTCAGACAGCGGCAGGGTTCGATGCATCATGGCCCAGATCCTTGAGGTCTTGATAGCGGTCGCCGATGCGGTGATGCGGGCGGCCGCCGATGGAGGCACCAAGGGCCACGACGATTTCATCCGCGGC
>PNND01000406.1 GCA_013824045.1 Rhodobacter sp.
GAGGAGACGGTGCCCGACAGCACGATGCCATCGTTTGCCGTGCGAACCTCGATCTTCTCGCCGGGAAGGATCTGGTTCAGACGTTCCTTGAATTCGGCGATATCTGTGATGACCTGCACTTCGACATTGGTGATCAGCTCACCTTCGGCCGTGAAGAGCGTCAGCGTGGTGCGTCCGGGCGTCTTGCCCAGCACATAGACCGACCTGTCAGACAGGGTGGAGATATCGGCAATGCCGGGGTTGGCGATGGAAAGTTCCGCGAAGGGAACATCGCTTTCCAGAACAACGGCGCGGTTCATCGGCACCTCAAGCGCCTGCGCTGCCGTCCCCTTGACGACCCTCAGCACTTCGGCGCTTGCCGGCATGGAGGCAAAGGTGGCGAGGGCCAGACCCATCGCACCTGCTGCCATCAACTGTCGCATCTGCATCGGTGACCTGCCCTTTCGATCACACCTCTTCGGGCGGGTCTTAGGTGCCCGCTCCATCACTCAACATGCCCGAGGTGAAGTTTATTTGCAAGAATCATTGCCTTACACGCCGATCCTTATGTGGATAACTGGCAACAGATGTTAAACTGGCGCAAGGCGTGGCGGAAGAAGAAGGGCGCAGCCACCATATCCGGTGGTTGCGCCCCCGTTTCAGAACTCGCCGCTTGGCGATCAGTTGGTGCAGGGGATCGGGATTTCTACGACCTCGCCACCTTTGCGGTTGCGGATGGTGCAGACTTTCTCGGCCTCCACCTCCACCGTTTCCTGCTCCACGATGCCGAGAAGGGAGGCGCTATCGACCTCGATCTTTTCGGTGATGGCGGTGGTGTCGGTGCCGACGAGCGAGAGCGCCAGTTTGCCGGTGGCCTGCGCCTGTGCCAGACGGGCGACCTGTTCCTGGGTGGCCTGCACTGTCACTGTCTGCGCCACCACGGCGCCGCCGGTTGTTGCGCCTGCGGCAGTCTGGTCGATGGCGATGACGTTGACGCTGGATTCGATCAGGCGAGTGATTTCGCGCAAGCCGTCATTGCCCGTCCAGTAGACATCGACGAAATTGCCGGGATAGACGAAGCCGGACACGCCCGAAGAGGCGTCGACGCTGATCGCGAAGGCGCGTTTGCCATCATCCAGCGCGCCGGTCAGGCCCGCAGGTTGACCCGGTTCAGTCACCTTGACGGCCAGAATGGGTTCGTGCGTTTCCATCGGGCGCAGCACGTAGCGGGGGCGTTCCTCATTCGGGGGGAAGAGGACGGCCTCGTCGCTGAAGGTGCCTTCGGGAAGCGCGCTTTTCTGCCAGTAGATCTTTTTCACGTCTTCCAGCAGCAGCGGGTCGCCGTATTTGAGCGGCTTTGACACCACATAGACTTCGACAAGTTCGCCAACCTGGTTGCGGAAGGCGCGTTCCTTGTCCAGCGCGGACGCGGTCTGGTTAATGTAGCCCTGTGCCATGTAAACAGCAAAGCCCGCCAGCGCCACGCCGACGAGCAGGACCAATCCGAAAATCATACGCATTGTCTTTTGCCTCGATGTGTTCCGCGCCACTGCGGGCGGGTTTGGTGGATGCCCGGAACAAGCCGTGCTTGCGGGCGCATTATCTGTCGCTGTTGGCGATCACGTCCGCGGCCACCTCGGTCGTGGCGGTCTGGGTCGAGTTGCCAATCGTGGTGAGTACGGGGATCGAAAGCAGGCAGACGGCGGCCGCAAGGACGACCCAATCGGCCGTCACAGCGCCATCTTCTTCGGCAAAGAAGCCTTTCAGGTCGAAACGGTAGGCTTTTGTGCCGGTCATGACCATACTCCGGTTCGCGGTTACTGACGCCGGGCGATCCATTCGCCTGGCAGAGGTGCAATCGAATGATTACCGCCGTTGTGGCTGCGGCCAGGCCTTTGGCCTGGCCGCGCTCTGATCTTTGCGACTTGCGCTAGGATCAGTTGTTCGAGTTTTCGATCACGTCTGCGCCAACGTTGCCGGCAGCGGTGGTGATCGAGCCGCCCATGGTGTTGGCGATGATGATGCCCAGGCCCACAACGGCGCCGGTCAGCACGACCCAGTCAACCGTCACGGCGCCGGATTCGTCGTTCTTGAAGGACTTGAAGATGTTCAGCAGTTTCATGGTGGTATTCCCTTGGTTCAGGTTCATGTTTCAGGTCTTGCTCACAACCGCGCCGGTGTCTGTCGGTTCTTTCGTTCCGTGCCGTCTTCCGTTCGGTATGAGTGCATATGGCCCCCGAATCGTGGCGGCAGTTGGGTGGCGAATGGGCATTTTCGGCCACATGTAATTTTTTAGTGTGGGATGTGCTAACTATTTGAAAATACGTAAAACAAAGTTTTTCGACGCATACTTTCGGCTGGGTTTTCATTCTTTCGGCTGGCAATTTTGGCGGTTTTGCCACGTTTTTTAACGTCAGGAGTGGCGTGAAAGGCCGTTTTGGCGGATACTCAGCCTTCAAGAGGCAGGCACAGGCAGGAAAGGCATCCGACAGAGATGCGATTCCGGGCAGCAATCATCGCGCTGATGGCATCAGCGATTCCCCTCTCCGTTTCGGGCGAGGGGATCGATTCGTCGCGCGATTTCACCTTCAAGCGGGTCAAGGTGGGCGAGCGGCAGGCGCGGGCGCAGGGGTTGGTGCAGATCGACCCTGTGGAACAGGCGCGTTTGCTGGCCGCTTTGCCCAAGACCAGTGCGCCGCATCAGGTGCCCGACCTACCGCCGATCGAAGGCGGGACCGAGGCCGCCAAGCCGCCGCTAGGTCCTGTGCCGCAGAATGCGGCAGCCTTCGCGTGGTTCTGGGATTCGGTTCCTGCCGGTATCGACGATGTTTCCGGGCGATTCCCACTGGCGCTGGCCACGCTGACGCAGGGGCCGGGGGGCAAATCGGTGCCCGCGCCGCGAATGCAGCATATGCAGGAATTGGCCGACAAGTTCGGGACCGAGCTGTTGAAGGCGACGATTGGAACGGAAGTGTCGCCCGCGCTGGCATTGGCGGTGATGGCGGCGGAAAGCGCGGGGCGTGCGGACGCGGTCAGCCATGCCGGGGCGCAGGGGTTGATGCAGTTGATCCCGGCCACGGCAGAGCGGTTCGGAGTGGCCGACTCAATGGACCCGGTAGAGAACATCAAGGGCGGCGTGGCCTATCTGGACTGGCTGATGAAGCATTTCGACCGCGACCCGATCATGGTGATCGCGGCCTATAATGCGGGTGAGGGGGCGGTGAAGGCCAACCGTGGGGTGCCGCCCTATGCCGAGACGCGGGATTACGTGCCCAAAGTGCTGGCGGCGTGGACGGTGGCGCAGGGGCTGTGCATGACACCGCCCGAGGTGGTGAGCGATCCTTGCGTGTTCCGGATCATCTCGGCCAGCAACTGAGGCGCGGGGTCAGACGGCGAAGGCATCCGCCCATTCGGGGTGCTTCTTGCGCTGGGCATTTACGAAGGGGCAGAGCGGCATGATGCGGACGCCGCCCTTGCGTGCATCCTCGACAAGCCGGGTGACGAGGGCGAGGCCCGCGCCGGTGCCGCGAAAGCTGTCGGGGACGGCGGTGTGATCGGCGATGATCAGCGTGGGCGTGGTGATGGAGTAGGTCAGTTCTGCCTCGGCCCCGTTCAGGCGGATGACATAGCGGCCCTTGGTGGTGCCGTGTTCGCGGATGATGTCATGGGTCATGGCGGGCTCGTTGCGCGAGGCAAAATTTTCGACGGAAAATTTTGCCGAAGGGAGAGAAAAATCTTCAGTGAAGATTTTTCGGTCGGGCGGGCGGGGCGAAAAATTTTCGGGAAAATTTTTCGCGTCTGCCGGAAGAGCGCCGCGCCCCTGGCCGGGGGCGCGGAAGGGTCAGTTGACCAGCGTCGCTTCGGTTGCGGCGCGGATTTCGGCGTCGGTCACGCCATCGGCCAGTTCCACGATTTTCAGCCCGCCGGGGACGACGTCGAGCACGCCGAGGTTGGTGATGATGCGGTTGACCACGCCCTTGCCGGTGAGGGGCAGGGTGCAGGCTTTCAGAACCTTGGATTCGCCGTGTTTCGAGGTGTGGTCCATCACCACGACCACGCGGCCCACGCCGGCCACAAGATCCATCGCGCCGCCCATGCCCTTGACCAGTTTGCCCGGGATCATCCAGTTGGCCAGATCGCCGTTTTCGGCCACCTCCATCGCGCCGAGGATGGCCATGGCGATCTTGCCGCCGCGGATCATGGCGAAGGACTGGGCGGAATCGAAGAAGGCGGTCTGCGGCAGTTCGGTGATGGTCTGCTTGCCTGCGTTGATGAGGTCGGCGTCTTCCTCGCCCTCAAAGGGGAAGGGGCCCATGCCGAGCATCCCGTTTTCGGATTGCAGCGTCACTTCGACGCCGTCGGGGATGTAGTTCGACACCAGCGTCGGGATGCCGATGCCGAGGTTGACGTACCAACCGTCTTGCAGTTCCTGCGCCGCGCGGGCGGCCATCTGGTTTCTATCCCACGGCATCAGACGGACTCCTTCTTGCGGACGGTGCGCTGTTCGATGCGCTTTTCATGTTGGCCTTGCACGATGCGGTGGACATAGATGCCGGGCAGGTGGATCGAGTCGGGATCTAGGCTGCCCAAGGGGACGATCTCTTCAACTTCCACCACGCAGATCTTGCCGCAGGTGGCGGCGGGAGGGTTGAAGTTTCGGGCGGTCTTGCGGAAGACGAGGTTGCCCGAGGGATCGGCCTTCCAGGCCTTGACGATGGAGAGGTCGGCCACGATCCCGGTTTCCAGGATGTAGTCCTGACCGTTGAACTGCTTTACATCCTTGCCTTCGGCGATGACGGTGCCCACGCCCGTGCGGGTGTAGAAGCCGCCGATGCCTGCGCCGCCCGCGCGCATCCGTTCGGCCAGCGTGCCCTGCGGGTTAAACTCCAGCTCCAGCTCGCCCGACAGATACTGGCGCATGAACTCGGCATTCTCGCCCACATAGGAGGAGATCATCTTCTTGACCTGACGGCTTTCCAAGAGCACGCCGAGGCCGAAACCATCCACGCCTGCATTGTTCGAGGCGACGGTCAGGCTCTTGGTTCCGGCCTTGCGGATGGCGGCGATCAGCAGTTCTGGGATGCCGCAGAGGCCAAAGCCGCCAGAGGCGATCAGCATGCCGTCAAACAAGACCCCGTCCAGCGCGGCATCGGCGCTGGGATAGATTTTCTTCATATGTCTGGCTCCCCGCAAACTCTCGGGCGTCATATGGAACCGGCCTGCGGGCGGTGTCAATTGCCGCGCTGCGGCGAGGGGGTTACCGGGTCGCGGTGAAAAGGGTCGTCGCCTCGTCGGATTTCAAGAGGAGCGCGCCGTCGGGGGTGAAGTCGAATTGGGTGACGCGGGCGAAGGCGGCATAGACGGCGGATTCGGTTTCCATCAGGGGCGGGGGGCAGGCCATGCGGGTGCCAGCGATGGGGCCGAAAGTCAGACCTTCCCCGGTGAGGGTGTAACTGCCGGAATAGCGGTTGCAGGCGGCCAAGCCCGTGATGCGGCCAGAATGGAAGCTGAGGGTGACATCGTTGCCCTTGGGCAGGGCGGTGCCGTCGAGGGTAGTCACGACCCAATCGCCCGCCAGCAGGCGTTCCGGATCGCCGGCGCATCCGGGCAGATCGGTGCCGTCGCGGGTGAGGGTGACGGTGTAGGGGTAGACCATCCCGCTCATGCTGTCGCGACAGAGCGTTTGCGTCAGGCGCAGCGGGCCTGCGGGGGAGGAGAAAAGGAGGCTGTCCCCTTCGGTCACCGGTTCTGTGAACGGGGCGTCGAGGGTGGTGCCCTCCATATCGGTATAACCGCTGCCCTCTGGCGTGACCGTGAGCGACCAGAAGGGTTCATTGCCGCGCGCGGTGAAAGGGAGAAGATCGGCGATATCCTGCGCCATGGCGGTGTGGGGCAGGGAAGAGAGCAGGATCGCGATAACAAGGGCTGAACCTTGGGGCATGGCGCGCGCTTTCTCTGGTCGGCCCTGTCCGTAGCTGGCCGGTTGGCTCTTGGGCAGTGTAATCGGTTTTGCAGCTTTGCGCCAAGCCCGGCTGCGGGCGTGGGCTTTTCCTCGGCGCGACGAGTTGCTAGGCAGGCAGGACGCCCGGCGCGCCCGCGTGGTGGAATGGTAGACACAGGAGACTTAAAATCTCTAGGCCGAAAGGCCGTGCCGGTTCGAGTCCGGCCGCGGGCACCAGGTTGAGGCAGGGTTGCCCCGGCCGCTCTGCCGCCTACCTGCCCTCTAACGACATAAAAGAAACGGGGAAAAGCACACATGCCAGATGGGAGCAACACGCCGTCGCGCCGCAGCGTGGTGGTATCGGAATTCACCAACAGCGTTCTGGACCCGGATGCGCCGATGCTGGGGCCGGTGGAGAATGGCGGCACGATCATTGCCAATACCGCGCCGGGGTGCTGGGGGCCGATGATCACGCCCAGCCTGCGCGGCGGGCATGAGGTGACGAAGCCCGTCTTTGTCGAGGGGGCCGAGGTGGGCGATGCGGTGGCGATCCGCATCCGCGACATCACGGTGACCTCCATCGCGACGGCTTCGGGGCATGACAGCTCGCCCGAAGGGTTCTGTCTGGGCGATCCCTATGTGGCGGCGCGTTGCCCGGTCTGCGACACGGTCTGGCCGGAGACGCATGTCGAGGGGATCGGGCAGGATGCGGTGAAGTGCAACGCCTGCGGAAATGCGGTGAAGCCTTTCGAGATCGTGCATGGCTATACTGTGACGTTCGATGAGACGCGCGCGGTGGGTGTGACGCTGCCCAAGGCGGCGGCGGAGACTATCGCGCATGAGGCGGCGCATTATTC
>PNND01000251.1 GCA_013824045.1 Rhodobacter sp.
GCCTGCAGGCGGCGTTCAACCAGCCCCCGGCGTTGAAGGCGGTGGTGTCGGTTTGCGCCACGACCGACCGCTTTGCCGATGACATCCATTACAAGGGCGGCTGCTTGCTGGGGGAAAACTTTGGCTGGGGCGCGGTCATGCTGTCCTATTCCTCGCGCCCGCCGGATCCGGTGCTGCGCCCTGATTGGCGCGAGATGTGGCTGGAGCGGCTGGAGAATGAACCTTGGCTGGCCCCACGCTGGGCCGCCCTGCAGGAACGCGGGGCCTATTGGAAGCATGGGTCGGTCGGTGAGGATTATGCCCGCATGCAGACCCCGGTGCTGATCTGGGGCGGATGGGCAGACAATTACATGAACACCGTGGCCCATCTGGTGGAGAATGTGCCCGCGCCCTGCAAGGGTATCGTTGGGCCGTGGGTGCACCAGTACCCCCATACGGCAGTGCCGGGGCCGCAGGTGGGGTTCCTGCAAATCGCGCTGCGGTGGTGGGATCGCTGGTTGAAGGGCGTGCCGAACGGGGCTGAAGAAGACCCGGCTTACCGCGTGTGGATGATGGACAGTGCGCCGCCGGATGCCAGTGCGCGGCATAGGCCGGGGCATTGGGTGGCCGAGGAGCAATGGCCTTCGCCGCGCGTGACAGAGCAGAGCCTGACCCTGATGCCGGGGCGCGGGAAGGGGGCAGTGGTCGGGTGTTTGGGCCAAGGTGAAGCGGCAGCTTTCGCCGCGACGATTGCCACGCCGCAGCATCTGGGTCTGCACGCGGGTGAGTTCTTCCCGATGGGGCTGAATGCCGAGATGCCGGGCGATCAGCGCGACGATGATGCGATGTCGGTCTGTTTCGATGGTGATCCACTGGCCGAGGGGATGGATCTGCTTGGCGCGGCGCGGGTGACGCTGCGCCTGTCATCTGATCGGCCGCTGGGTTTCGTGGTGGCGCGGTTGTGTGATGTGGGGCCGGATGGGACTTCGGTGCGGATCGCGCATGGGATGCTGAACCTGTGCCACCGCGACGGCATGGAGCGGCCAAGGCCGATGGTGCCGGGAGAGGAGGTCACGGTTTGCCTTGACCTTGATCATATGGCCTATCGTCTGGCCCCCGGCCATCATTTGCGGCTAGCACTGTCGAATAGCTACTGGCCGTTTGTCTGGCCATCGCCGGAAGCGGGTGCGTTGACGCTGATCGGGGGGAGCCTGCATTTGCCGGTGCATGCCGGCAGTGCGTCGGAGTGGGACCCGCCGCCTGCGGAACATGCCGCACCGTGGAAGCACCGGGTGATCCGTTCTGGCGGAACGCGGCGATACATCGAGCAGGACCTGATCAGCGGCCTGTATGCGCTGGTCGTGGAGGATGATCTGGGGGATGCGGAGAACCTGACCCACGGGCTGTGCACGGGCGAGACGATGAGCGAGCGGTGGGAGATCTGCCCGGCCGATCCGCTGTCGGCCCGGGCGGTGCATGTTTGGGAACAGCGCCTGTCGCGCGGCGACTGGTCGGTTCGGACGCGGGCCGAGGCAGAGATGACTGGCACCGGTGACGAATTGCGGATGAAGGCCGTCCTGCGGGCATGGGAAGGAGACAATCTGGTTTTTGAACGGGACTGGGATCATCGCGTGACACGCAGGTTTGTCTGAAAATCGTGACCCAAGGATGGGAAAAAAACCTTTGCCCGCGCGGGGATTCGCGGGTTACTGATTGTGCAATCAACAAAAACGGGCGGGAGAAAAACCCCGTTCGACATCAGGGAGACCAACCGAATGAACGCTGAATTCGACTATATGCTGAAGCGCACTGTCCGTGGCGTGATGAGCCGCCGCGAATTCATGGGCCGCGCCTCGGCCATGGGGATTTCGGCCGCGATGGCAAGCACGCTGCTGGCATCGGCCGCACGGGCCGAGGGGCCAGTCAAGGGTGGCGTGCTTAAGGCCGGGGTGTCTGGCGGGGAATCCACCAACTCGCTGGACCCGGCGGTGGCTGCATCGCCCGCACCTTTCGCGGTCAGCATGCTCTGGGGTGAGATGCTGGTGATCGTGAACGAGAAGGGTGAGGTCGATCCGCGTATCGCGGAAGAGATTTCCTCGAACGCCGATGCAACGGAGTGGAAGTTCAAGATCCGGTCGGGCGTGGAATTCCATGACGGCAAGACGGTCACCGCCGAGGATGTGGTCGCCACGCTGAAGCGCCATACGGATGAGAAGGCGCAGTCGGGTGCTCTGGGCATCGTGCAGGGTATCTCCGAGATGATGGCGGAAGGTGACATGGTCACGCTGAAGCTGGCTTCGGCGAATGCCGACCTGCCCTTCCTGCTGGCCGACTATCACCTGCAGATTCAGCCCGGTGGCGGCTATGACAACCCCAATGCGGGGATCGGGGCCGGCCCTTACAAGGTTGTGTCGTTTGAGCCGGGCGTGCGCGCCGTGTTCGAGCGGCATGCCAACTATTTCGACAGCAGCATCGGCCATGCGGACGGGGCAGAAATCCTTGTGATCAACGACAACACCGCCCGCACGGCGGCGCTGCAATCCGGACAGGTCCATATGATCAACCGGGTCGATCCGAAGATCGTGGAATTGCTCAAGGGCATGCCGGGAATGTCCATCGAACGGGCCGCAGGTCGTGGGCATTATGTGTTCATCATGCATGCCGACACCGCGCCCTTCGACAACAACGATCTGCGGATGGCGCTGAAATATGCGATCAACCGTCAGGAGATGGTGGACAAGATCCTTGGCGGCTTCGGCTCGGTCGGGAACGACTTCCCGATCAATGCGGCCTATCCGTATTTTGATGCCTCGATCCCGCAGCGGGAGTTCGATCTGGCCAAGGCGGCGGAGCATTACAAGAAGTCCGGCCATGACGGTTCGCCCATCATTCTGCGCACGGCACCCGGTGCCTTCCCGGGCGCGGTGGAAGCGGCTCAGCTCTTCCAGCAGTCGGCCGCTGCAGCGGGTATCCCGCTTGAGGTGAAGGTGGAGCCGGATGACGGATACTGGTCGAATGTGTGGAACGTGGAGCCCTTCTGCGCGAGCTATTGGGGCGGACGCCCGGTGCAGGATCAGATGTATTCCACAGCCTATGCGTCGACTGCAGACTGGAACGACACGCGCTTCAAGAATGCCCGGTTCGACGAGCTTCTGGTTGCGGCGCGGGGCGAGTTGGACGGGGAAAAGCGCAAGGCCATGTATTCGGAAATGGCCTATCTGGTGCGCGACGAAGGCGGCCTGATCTGCCCGATGTTCAACGAGTTTGTGGAAGCCCGCCGGGAAGAGGTGGGCGGCTGGTTCGTCGATCCGACGCACGAGTTGATGAACGGGCGTGCGCTGGCCAAGTGCTGGCTGACGGCGTGACCGGGACCGGAACGTAGTGCATCCGATCCTGAAAATGGTGGCCCAGCGTGTTGCGCTGGGCCTGCTTCTATTGCTGGCGGTTTCGCTGCTGATCTTCCTTGGCACCGAGGCGCTGCCGGGAGATGTGGCGCAGGCCATTCTTGGCCAATCGGCCACGCCCGAGGCTCTTGCCAACATGCGCGAGGCGTTGGGCCTGAACCAACCAGCCTATATCCGCTATTTCCAATGGCTGGGGGGCATTCTGACCGGCGATTTCGGCGTGGCGCTGACCAACGGGCAGGATATCGGGCAGGCCATCGGCCAACGCTTGGGGAACACGCTGTTCCTTGCCGCCTGCGCGGCGGCGATTTCGGTGCCGCTGGCCATTCTGCTGGGGCTGGTGGCGGCGCGTTATAACGGGCGGTGGCCGGACAAGGTGATCTCCGGGATCACGCTGTCGACGATTTCGCTGCCGGAATTCGTGGCGGCCTATTTCGTGATCTTTCTGCTGACGCAGGTCATCCCGATCTTTCAGCCCGTGGCGATGGTGTTTCCGGGCATGTCTTTTCTGGACAGGTTGCAGGCCGTGGCCCTGCCGGTGATCGTGCTCGTCCTCGTGGTGCTTGCCCATATGATGCGGATGACGCGGGCGGCGATCCTGAACGTGATGCAATCGGCCTACATTGAAACGGCTGAGTTGAAGGGCCTCTCGCCCATGCGGGTGATCTGGCAGCACGCCTTTCCCAATGCCATCGCGCCGATCATTTCGGTGGTGGTGCTGAACCTGGCCTATCTGGTGGTGGGCGTGGTCGTGGTTGAGGTGGTGTTCGGCTATAACGCGCTGGGGCAATACCTTGTGGATCATGTGGCCAAGCGTGACCTGCCCGTGGTGCAGGCGGTGGGGCTGATCTTTGCTGCCGTCTATATCGGGCTGAACATTCTGGCTGATGTGATTTCCATCATCGCCAATCCGCGATTGAGGCACCCGAAATGAAGATGCCGCTTTCTGCACTGATCGGCCTGATCCTGACCGGGGCTTTCCTGTTCTGCGCGATCTTTGCCCAGTGGATCGCGCCCTATCCGCTGGATGCTGTGATCGGCGGGGTGTGGGAGCCGCCGTCGGAACGGCATTGGCTAGGCACCGATACCATCGGGCGCGATATCCTGAGCCGGATGATCCACGGAGGGCAGATTACGATCTTTGTGGCGCTGGCTTCATCGCTTCTGTCCTTCGGGTTGGGGTCTTTCCTTGGCTTTCTGGCTGCCGTGCGGGGGGGCTGGGTTGATCAAGGGCTGAGCCGTCTGGTCGATCTGATGATGGCCATTCCGTCGTTGATCGTGGCGCTGGTGGTGTTGTCGGTGCTGCCCATCAATCTGACGGTGCTGATCCTGATCATGGGGCTTTTGGATGCGACGCGGGTGTTCCGCCTGTCGCGCGCCGTGGCAATGGACATCGCAGTGATGGACTATGTCGAGGCGGCAAAGCTGCGCGGCGAAGGGCAAAGCTGGATCATCTTTCGGGAAATCCTGCCCAATGCCCTGTCGCCCTTGGTGGCGGAATTCGGGCTGCGCTTCATCTTTGCCGTGCTGTTCATTTCCACCCTGTCCTTCCTTGGCCTTGGCATCCAGCCGCCGCTGGCGGATTGGGGCGGGATGGTGAAAGAGAACAAGGACGGGCTGATTTACGGCAAGTCCGCCGCGCTGATGCCTGCGCTGGCCATCGCGCTTTTGGCGATCTCGGTGAACCTTGTGGCGGACTGGATCCTGTCGCGCACGACAAGTCTGAAAGGGGGGCGCGGTGGCTGATCTGCTTGAGATACGGAACCTGCGAATCGAGGCGACCAGCTATCCGCCGGGCGAACCGCCGCGCGATGTGGTGCTTGTGGATGACGTGTCGGTCAGCGTGGCCAAGGGCAAGGTGCTGGGCCTGATTGGGGAATCCGGTGCGGGGAAATCCACCATCGGCCTGTCGGCCATGGCCTTTGGCCGGGGCGGCGTGCGGCTGACCGGGGGCGAGATCATCCTGAACGGGCGCAACATCCGGGGGATGGCGGCATCGGGTCTGCGCGCGTTGCGTGGGCGGGAGGTTACCTATGTCGCGCAATCGGCGGCTGCGGCGTTCAATCCTGCCAAGCGGTTGATGGAACAGGTGATTGAGACCTCATTGTCGCATGGTTTGATGGGCCGCGCCGAGGCGGAGAAGCGCGCGGTCATGCTGTTTGCCAAGCTGGGCCTGCCGAACCCGGAAACCTTTGGCACGCGCTACCCGCATCAGGTATCGGGCGGGCAGTTGCAGCGGGCGATGACGGCCATGGCGCTGTGTCCAAAGCCCGATCTGGTGATCTTTGACGAACCCACCACTGCGCTGGATGTGACCACGCAGATCGAGGTTTTGGCCGCGATCAAGGAGGCGATCCACGATACCGGGGTGGCGGCGCTGTATATCACGCATGATCTGGCGGTGGTGGCACAGGTGGCCGATGACATTCTGGTGCTGCGGCACGGGAAAAAGGTGGAATACGGCCCGGTGAAGCAGATCATCACCGCACCGCATGAGGACTATACCCGCGCGCTGGTCTCTGTGCGGTCCATCGACCATGTGGAAAAGGCCGAAGCGCCGGCAGTTCTGTCGGTGCAGAATGTGACGGCGCGCTATTCCGGCACGAATTTCGATGTGCTGAAGAATGTCACGGTTGACTTGCCCGCCGGGCAGACGCTGGCCGTGGTGGGGGAAAGCGGATCGGGGAAATCTACGCTGGCCCGCGCGATCACGGGGTTGCTGCCGCCCAGCCAAGGGCGGATCACCTTTGCCGGGCGCACGCTGAGTGCGGCCTTGAAGGACCGCAGCAAGGACGATCTGCGCGAGTTGCAGATGATCTATCAGATGGCCGATGTGGCGATGAACCCGCGCCAGACGGTGGGCACGATCATCGGGCGGCCGCTGGAGTTCTATTTCGGCATGACGGGCGAGGCCAAGCACAAGCGGGTTCAGGAATTGCTCGATCAGATCGAGATGGGAAAGGGCTATATCGACCGCTATCCGGCGGAGTTGTCGGGGGGGCAGAAGCAGCGGGTCTGCATTGCCCGCGCGCTGGCGGCGAAGCCCAAGCTGATCATCTGCGATGAGGTAACGTCGGCGCTGGACCCGCTGGTGGCGGATGGCATCCTTAAGCTTCTGTTGAACCTGCAGGCGCAGGAGCATGTAGCCTATCTGTTCATCACCCATGATCTGGCGACGGTGAAAGCCATCGCTGACAAGATCGCCGTGATGTATCGGGGCCAAGTGGTGCGGTACGGGTCAAAGACCGATGTGCTGACGCCACCCTTTGATGATTACACGGATCTCTTGCTGTCTTCGGTGCCGGAAATGGAACTGGGCTGGCTGGAGAATGTTCTGGCGCATCGCAAGATGGAAAGCGCGGGCAACTGATGGCGCGC